>DASXWF010001330.1:0-11919 GCA_036503835.1 Polyangiaceae bacterium
GCTGGAGCTTTCCGGCTCCGCTTCCGCTGGGCACCTCGCGGCGCCACGCGGGGAGCCTCACTACCCGTTGATTCGACCTTTGTTCGGGGTGAACTCCTTTCATTTCACTAGGAAGGCGCCACTTTCGTGACGCACCCAAGAGCGCCTAGGCCGCCAACAGATTTTCTTGTTGGTGGAGGGCGCACCTTGGACATGATGCGTTCAACCACGCACTCGATGCGTCCAGCCACCCATCCATTCCCCTTGGCGCTCTTGGCGGCCTTGGCGGCTAAACCAAACTCGACAGCTCGAAACCGCCTCCCAGGCTCACACAAGCCGCTTCTGCGCGAGGACCTATCCCCGACTCGCGTCAGGTCGAGGTCGACTCGAGTGTCTTCGGTTGATCGCCTTCCCAGGCGCGGAGCTCCGCTCTCACGCTTTGCCCCGCGAGGGCGAGCACGAGGTGCGTGCGCGTCGCGGGCAGCGCGCTCGGCTTGCCGTCGGGGGTTTCCTCTTCGGCCCAGGCGCCGAGGTTCACGTACGTCGTGACTTCGGTGGTCGCGGTCATCTCCGGCAGGTGGGTGTGGCCCATGACCACGAAAGCCGCGGGGAAGAGCTTGGCGACGCCGATCGAGCGCTCGCGCAACACCGCGCTCGGCTCGAGGACACGCTGGCCCTTCCAGACGCGATGGACGCCGCCGAAC
The DNA here is from genome assembly GCA_036503835.1 of Polyangiaceae bacterium. Taxonomy (GTDB): domain Bacteria; phylum Myxococcota_A; class Polyangia; order Polyangiales; family Polyangiaceae; genus PMG-095. The sequence goes on from DASXWF010001330.1 coordinate 684, forward strand.
GCCGCGGCGAGCACCAGCGCCGTGACGGCCGCGTACGAAAGCGGCAGGAGCACGAGCCCGAGCACGCCGAGCAGGGCCACGAGCAAGCCGAGCAGGATGCTGTCCATCATCACGCTGCCCAGGATGGCGCGCAGGCTACGCGTGACGGGAGGCGGCTGGAGCACGGCGAGCTTGCGCAGCTTCTTCAGGTTGATGCGGTAGGCGGCGCTCATGGCGCGCATGCGGCGCCGGTGCACGCTGCGCGCCTGGAGCGCCGCCGCGCTCATCGACTCGCGCCAGGCGTGGTAGAGGGCGCGGTTGGCCGCGAGGAAGCGACGGGCCAGCGCGAACATGCCGCGGAAACCGAGCTGGGCCGCGAACCTCATGTAGTCGGCGAAGCTCAGCGCGTCGTGCCCCGCTTCGAGCATGCCGCGCGTGGGGCGCACGACGTAGCGAACCAGCACGTCCGAGAGCGAGCGGCTGGTCCGGCGCTGATCCGAGGGCAACACCGGGAAGAGCACGTGATCGTAGCTGCAGAGCGCGTCGTACTGGTGGCCGTGCTCGAGGTAGACGAGATCCTTCTCGTAGTAAAACCACGGTGCGAACTGGACCTGCGCGGGGGCGAACGGCGCGAGCCGGGCGAGGCGGCGCCGGAAGTCGCGCTGCACGGCGCGCCAGTGCCAGTCGACGTCGTGGTTGCCGTGCACGATCACGAGAGTGTTCCCGGCGGCGACGAAGCGCGCGAGGCTCGTGAGCGCCGCTTCGTGGTTTTCGAACACGAGTCCGAGCTTCGCGAGCGCGTGATCGCGGGCTCCGCCGAGGCCGTGCGATCGCTCCTCGTCGTTCGGCTCGGTCTCGAGCTCCTCGGGCGCCGTCATGACGCTCATGCCCGCGAAATCGATGAAGTCGCCGTTGATGACGAGGCGCCAGGGCAAGCCGCCCACCGGGTGCTCCCGGTACCAATCGAGCAGAGCCGCAAACTCCCGATCCCGCCGCTCCCCCAGGCGCGTGCGCCGCGGCGCCTCGGGCCGCACGTGTTGGACGAGCTCACTGCCGAAGTGCAGGTCGGAGAGCGCGATCAGATTGTGCCGATGGATTCCGGCCACATTTCATGTATGGGCCGGACGAGCCCGGCGCGCCAGGGGGCCGCGCGAAACGCGAGCGAAGCGTCAGGTTCCTGTCGATCCGAAACCGTTCCCGCCCCGCTCCGTCGTTCCCAGTTCCGCCGCCGCTTCAGCGAGGTCGATTGTCACGCGTTCGAAACGCGCGATCACGAGCTGCGCGATACGCGCAAGTGGTTCTACCACGTACGGTGCCTGCCCCAGGTTCACCAGGATGACCCCGACCGGACCGCGGTAGTCGCTGTCGATCGTACCGGGAGTGTTGACCATGCCGATGCCGTGCTTCAGCGCGAGGCCCGAGCGCGGCCGTACCTGTCCTTCGAAGCTCGGTGGAATCTCGAGCACGAGCCCCGTCGGGACCAGGCGACGCTCGCCGGGCGCGAGCGTCACGGGCTCGGCGAGCGCCGCGCACAGGTCGAGACCCGCGGAGCCCTCCGTCTGGTAAACCGGCAGCGGCACCTCGATCGGGCCGGTGCGCTTCACGCGGAGCAGCGTCACGGCCGCGACCCGACGATGCGGTGGCGCTGGAAGATCTCGTCCGCCATGGCCGCGAGCTTCTTCGCCTCGCGCTGGATGTCCGCGTTGTGCTTGTAGTGCGGCGACGAGAACACGTAGCTCGAGAAGGCGCGGTAGCTCTTCGCGACCTCCATCTCGTTGCCGATCTCCTTGCAGATCGCGATCGAACGCATGAAGTAATCGACGGCCTTCACCTCGTGCCCGTCGCCCCAGGCGCCGGCGCCCGTCACCTCCCCGAGCGTGCGCAGCGCGACGGCGAGGTGCGGCTTGCTCCTCACCTGCCCCAGGAGGTCGACGGCGCGCTTGATCGACTCGCGCGCGCGCTTGAGATCCTTCTGCACGAGGTAGGCCTTGGCGAGGCCGCGCTTGGCTTCCGCCAGGTGCAGCTTGTCGCCCGTCTCGTCGCAGAGGCCCTCCGCCTCGGTGAGGACCTCGATCGCTTCCTCAGTCCGGCCGAGGCGCAGCAGGGCGTCGCCGATGTTGGTGAGCACGGCCGCGATGCGGTTGTGCTCGCCCATGTCGCGCGCGAGGTTGTGCGCCTCGCGGAAGAGTCGGAGCGCGCTCTCCGAGTCGCCCTGATCGAGCGCGAGATCGCCGAGATCGTTGAGGCTCGCGACGATGCCCAGCGGATCGTTGAGCTCGCGGCGGATCGAGAGCGACGCCTCGAGCGCCTCGCGCGCCTGGGCTTGCTGGCCGTGGTCGCGCCAGACCAGCCCGATGTTGTTAAGGCTGAGCGCGATGGAGCGGCCGTCCCCGAGCTCTTTTCGCATGTCGAGCGCGGTCTTCATGGCTTCGAGCGCCCGCTCGTACTCGCCGCGCATCCAGAGCAGCTTGCCGATGTCGTCGTGGCTCGTCGCGATGCCGCGCCGATCCTTGACCACGTCGAAGAGCTCGAGGCCGCGGTCCAGGTGTTCACGCGCGAGCACGAGCGAGCCGGTGTCGCGGTGCAGCCGGCCGATGCGGTTGTGCGCGGCGCCGCCCTTGCCTTTCAGTCCCAGGCGGTAGGCGAGCGCCAGCATCTCGCGGAACTGGGCGAGCGCCTCGTCCGTGCGCCCGAGCAGGACGAGGACGTCGCCGTGGTCGTGCAGCGCGTCGAGCCGGCGGCGCGCGTCGTCTTCGCCGAGCAGCTCGAGGCCACGCCGGTAGTGGTCGTTCGCGCGCTTGGCGGCGTACTGCGCGCGCGCGAGCCCGCCGGAGTCGATGTACGTGAAAGCGGCGCGCGTGAGGCAGCCGGCGAGCTCCAGGTGGCGCGCGAGCATCGCCGAATACTCTTCCTGGTTTCGGACGTTGTCCTTCTGCGCGAGCCAGTCGGCGAGCGTCTGGTGGCGCCGGCGGCTGGCGGCCGGGGAGATCAGCTGGGCGATCCGCTCGCGCTCGAGGTTGTGCTTGAAGACGTACTCGATCTCGCCCGGAAAGGCCGAATCCGGCAGGCGCAGGACGTAGTCGCGCTGCACGAGCTCGCCGAGGGTGCGCTCGATGTCGGCCACGTCGCTCTCGGCGTTCGCCGCCCAGTACTCCGGGGCCTCGCGATCCATGCGCGCGAGCGCGACCAGCCCGCCCAGCCAGAACACGCTGCCCATCGCCGCCGCGTGCTCCAGGAGCCGGCGCTCCTGGGCCGCCAGCACGGCCAGGCGCGCCGCCACGGCGTCCTCCACCGTGAGCGGCAGGCGCGCCTGCGCGAGCCGGTCGAGATCGACTCGCCAGCGCGGCCGTGACTCGGACTCGCCGGTGTCGCGGAGCACGCCGGCGTCATGGAAGATCCGCACCATGTGCGCGAGCAAGCCCGGGTTGCCGCCCGCCATGCCGAGGCCGGCTTCGAGCAAGCGCTCCGGAGGACCGCCCTCACAGGGCGAGAGCAGCGCCTGCATGATCTCGCGCGCCTGCGCGCTCGGCACCGGACCGAGCTCGATCACGTCGTGCCGCGATCCGGCGTGCTGCGCCCAGCGCTCGTGGCGGCTCAGGAGCTCGGGCCGCGCCAGGCACAGGATCAGCAGCGGCCCCTGCAGCTGCTCCATCAGGTGCGTCAAGAGGTCGAGCGAGTCTTCGTCGGCGTCCTGCAGGTTGTCGAGGACGAAGCAGAGCGGCCCGCGCTTCGCGTCCGCTTCGAAGAACTTGCGCAGCACCGCGCGCCGGATCAGGCGCGCCTGGCTCGGATCCTCGACCACGGCGCGCGTGAACGGGCTGTCGCTGAACGCGAGCCCGCACAGGCCGCCGAGGAAGAAGCAGACGTCGCCGACGCGGCGGTCGTCGAGGACCTTGGCGACCTCTTCGCGAACCCGCTTCATGCTCTCGTCCGCGGGCAGCCCCTCGGCGAGATCGAAGCGCGAGCGCAGCAAGCTGTCGAAGAGTCCGTAGGCGAGGCTCTGTGCCCGCGCCGCCCCCCGGTACACGCGCGGGTGCCGGGTCACGGGCAGGTCGTCGAGGAGCTGCTCCGCCACGCGCGTCTTGCCGATGCCGGTCGGTCCGACCAGGGTCGCGACGCGCGTCTCGGAACGGGCGAGCACGGAGTCGTAGATCTGTTTGAGGAGGGCGAGCTCGCCCTCCCGCCCGATCACGGGCGCTCGGACCAGGGGTGCTGCCGAGGAAGAAGGAGGGGCCTCGTCGCTCACGCCCGCGCGAGTCTCCCCCCGATCTACCGCCTCCTCAAGGCCTGGACCGAACTCCGCTTGCACTCGGGCGCCGCTCGGAGGAGTCTCCAAAACCCGCTACCCCGGCCCAAGCATTCGAAAATGCCCCAATTTGGTCTAGACTTTTCGTTCACCCGTGGCGCTACCTGAACGTACCCCTGCCCAATCCACCAATGCCGAAAAGCGTTCGGTGGGTCGGGGACTTTTTCGAAAATGCGCCGGCTGTGGGGCCGTTTCGACCCTCGAGGAGTTCGCCCAGCGCCGGCACGTCTGCACGAGCTGCGGCCACCACCACCCGATGTCGGTGGAAGAGTGGGCCGAGCACCTCCTGGACGACGGCGTCCTCGAGACCTGGGACGAGCACATCGCGCCGGCCGATCCCCTGAGCTTCGACGACGGCAAGCCCTACCCCGAGCGACTCGCCCGCGCGCAGCGCAACACCGGGCTCAGCGAAGCCATCCGCATCGGGCGCGGTCGCATCCAGGCGTGCCCCGTGGCGTTCGGCTGCTTCGCGTTCGGGTTCATGGGCGGCAGCATGGGTTCGGTCGTCGGAGAACGCATCACGCGGCTCTTCGAGCGCGCGGCGCTCGAGCGGCTACCGGTCGTGCTGCTCCACTCCTCCGGCGGCGCGCGCATGCAGGAAGGGATCTTGAGCCTGATGCAGATGGCAAAAACGGTCGCGGCACTCGGTCGTTTCCGTGCGGTGAAGAAGCCTTATCTGAGCGTGCTGCTCCACCCGACCACGGGCGGCGTGGCCGCGAGCACGGCCCTGCTCGGCGACGTGAACATCGCCGAGCCGAACGCGCTGATCGGCTTCGCGGGTCCGCGCGTGATCGAGAGCACGCTCCGGACGACGCTCCCCGAAGGTTTTCAGCGCTCGGATTTCTTGGTGGCGCACGGCATGGTGGACGCGATCGTCCCGCGCAGCGAGCTCCGCGCGACCCTCGGCACGCTGCTCGGCCACCTGGGCGGGAGCGCAGAGTGAGCGATCTCGCCCAGACGCTCCAGCGCCTGTACGCGCTCATCCCGCGCGGACACGAGCTCGGCCTCGCGCGCATCCAGGCCGCCTGCCAGCGCTTCGGCAATCCGGAGCAGAGCTTTCAGGCGATCCACGTCGGCGGCACGAACGGCAAGGGCACGGTGTGTGCCTTCGTGGCCTCGATGGTGCGCGCCTCCGGGCGTCGCGTCGGCATGTACACCTCGCCGCATCTCCTGCGCTTCGCCGAGCGCATCCAGATCGACGGGAACCCGATCGAGGACCATGACCTGGTCCGGCTGCTGAACCAGGTGCTCGACGGGGCTCCGGAGCTCACCTTTTTCGAGGTCGCCACGCTCACTGCGTTTCTCGCGTTCCGCGAGGCGGGCGTCGAGTACGGCGTGATCGAGGTGGGTCTCGGCGGCGGCCTCGACGCCACCAACGTGATCCCGCCGCCGCGCGTGGCGGCCATCACGCGCGTCTCCTTCGATCACATTGCCGATCTCGGCGACACGCTCGGCAAGATCGCGTCCACCAAGGCCGGCATCATCAAGCCGGGCTCCACCGTCGTGCTCGGCAAGATCCACCCGGAAGCGCGCGCCGTGATCGAGGCGCGCATCCAGGAAGTCGGCGCGCGGCTGGTTCCGCTCGGCACGCCGGAGCCGATCCCGGGGGCCCCCCTCGCCTACCCGCGCATCGCCCTGGTCGGCTCGAATCTCGCCGTGGCGGTGACCATCGGCCGCGAGCTCGGTATCGCACCGGAAGCGCTGGCGCACGGGCTCGAACAGACGCAGTGGCCCGGCCGCAACGAGCTCCTGCATCGAAACGGGCAGGAGCTCACGCTGCTCGACTGTGCCCACAACCCGGACGGGGCCGTCGGCCTGTCGCACGCGCTCGATCCGAGTGTGCTCGGCGAAATCGAGTCGCGTCGCGAAATTGCACTCGTCTTCGGTGCGCTCGCCACCAAGAACTGGCGGGCGATGCTCAGGCGGCTGGAGCACGTCGCCGGGCACCGGGTGTTCGTGGCGGCGCCGGTCCCGAAGGCCGCCAACCCCCATGAAATGGCGGCATTTCTGCCGGGAGAGGTGGCGGAGAGCGTCGGCGCAGCGCTCGAGCGCGCCCGTACTCTGGTCGGTGCGCGCGGCGTCGTGGTGGTCGCGGGCTCGATCTTCGTCGTCGGTGCGGCACGCGGTTTGCTTTTGAACCTGCCCGCAGATCCACCCGTCGCCCTGTGACGGGTGGACCAAACTAGTCGCTTGGTGACGGGCGGCTTCGAACTAAAGGCTTGGATTCAATGAGCGACCGACACCTGTTCGGAACGGACGGAATTCGTGGGCGGGCCGGCGCGGAGCCGATGACGCCCGAGCTCGCGTTGAAGCTCGGGCGGGCGATCGCCTACGTCGCGCGCCGCGGCGGCACGCGTACACCCCGCATCGTGATCGGCAAGGACACGCGCTTGAGCGGCTACATGCTCGAGACCGCCATCGCTTCGGGCATCTGCGCGATGGGCGGCCGGGTGCTGCTCACCGGGCCGATCCCCACGCCGGCGGTCGCCAACCTCACGCAGACGATGCGCGCCGACGCCGGCGTCGTGATCAGCGCGAGCCACAATCCCTTCGCCGACAACGGCATCAAGCTCTTCGGCCCCGACGGCTACAAGCTGCCGGACCACGAAGAAGCGGCGATCGAGGCGCTGCTGGGGGACGCGAAGCTCACGACGCTCGGCAAGCAGGGCAGCGGCGTCGGCCGCGCCGAGCGCCTGGACGACGCCTTCGGCCGCTACGTCGTTTACGCGAAGAACACCTTCCCCAAGGAACTCTCGCTGCGCGGCCTCAACATCGTGGTGGACGCCGCTCACGGCGCGGCTTACCGCGTGGCCCCGGCGGTGCTCGCCGAGCTCGGCGCCGAGGTGACGAGCTGCGGCTGCCGGCCGAACGGCGTGAACATCAACCGCGGCTGCGGCGCGCTGCACCCTTCGCACGTCGCGACCGAGGTCAAGAAGCGCAAGGCGAACATCGGGATCGCGCTCGACGGCGACGCGGATCGCGTGATTTTCGTCGATGAAACCGGCGAAATCGTGGACGGCGACGCGGTGATGGCGCTGTGCGGGACGCGGCTCCAGAGCGCGGGCCGTCTCACGAAGGGCGTCGTCGTCGCGACCGTGATGAGCAACATGGGGCTCGAGCTCGCGCTCGCGCGCGCCGGGGCCAAGCTTCGCCGCACCGCCGTCGGCGACCGCTACGTGGTGGAGGAGATGCGCAAGGACAACCTGACGTTCGGCGGCGAACAGTCCGGGCACCTCATCTTCTCGGACCACGCGACGACCGGCGACGGCGTCGTCGCCGCGCTCCAGGTGCTCGCGATCATGCTGCGCGAAGAGCGACCGCTCAGCGAGCTCGCCCGCGGCATGGAGCGCGTGCCGCAGATCCTCGAAAGCGTGAAGCTGCCGGTGCGCCGGCCGCTCGAAGAGATGCCCGAGCTCACGTCGCGCATCGCGCACGCCGAGGCGGCGCTCGGACGCTCGGGCCGCGTGCTCGTGCGCTGGAGCGGAACGGAGCCGAAGCTCCGGCTGATGCTCGAAGGGCCGGACCCCGCTGCGCTCAAAACGATGGTGGCAGAAATGGCCGATGCGGCGCGACGCGACATCGCGGTCTGAGCTGCGTTTGCGCGCCGTTGGCCTGCTTGCGTCGGTGCTCGCCGCTTGCGGCGGGGAGAGCGAGAAACGTCCGGGCTCCGGCCCGGATTCCGGCCCGGATACCGGCAGTGGTGCCACGGCGGGCACCTTGGGCAATTCGAAGGCAGGCACCGGCGGCGCCGCCGGCGCCGGCGCTCCCCTCGGCCCCGAGCTCACCGGCGTGGACGCGCTCACGCCGGCGCCGTGCAAGATCGCCGCCGAAGTCACGGCTGCGGAAGCGATCCCGACGGTGGGCATCGCGACGTTCACGGCCGACCTCGAGGGTGCGACCCACGCGATCATCCAGTTCGGCGAGACGGTCGAGTACACGCTCGAGGCACCGGTCGACTGGCCCGCTCCCGAACACAGAACGCTCCTCCTCGGCATGCCGGCCGACACCGAGGTGCACTATCGAGTGGTCGTCTTCGCCGGCGACACCGCCTGCCCCGGCCCCGACGAGACGTTCCGCACCGGTACACTACCGATGGGATCGCCGTCGAACCTCACCCCCACCAGGGGCCCGAGCACGGTCGCGCCCGCGCCCGGCTTCATCATCGCCCAGACCGGCAACTACGCCTACGTCATCGACCGGCGGGGCCGGGTCGTCTGGTCGTACCGCTTCCCGTTCAACGTCGTGCGGGCGCTCCTGTCGTGGGACGCGAGGTACATGATCGCGCGCGACATCGGCCCTTTCAATGCAGGAAGCGGCGGCAACATCCAGCGCGTGGCGTTGGACGGCACGGGCGAAATGAAGCTCGACGTCGCGGGCGGTACGCACCACGACGTGACGGCGATCCCGAGCGGCATCGCCTACCCCGCGAAGCCCGAGGCCGGCGCGTGCGACAGCCTGTACGTGGCGGATCTCGACGGTTCGAACTCCCGTGCCGTGGTCGATCTCGGCGTCGTGTTCGGAAAATTCAAGAACGGCTCGGGCGCGGCGGCGATGGAGGAGTGCCACGTCAACGCGATTCGCTACTACGCCGACATCGACGCCTTCTCGCTCTCGGATCGCGAGAAGGATGCGATCGCTTTCGTCTCTTCCAGCGGCGAGATCCTCGGCTCGATCGGAGCCGAGCCGATCGAAGCGACGCCGAATCACGTCGTCGCCGAGGGGGCCGATTCGACCGCGAGCTCGCCCTGGCGCGTGCAGCACGGTCACGACTGGTACGAAAACGACAAGCTCGTGGTCTGGTCGAACGGCACGCTGATCGGCGGGATGTCGCGGCTTCTCCACTACACCCTCAGCGGGGCGACCGCGACGCTCGACTGGCAGTACTCCGCCACGGGCAACTCACCGACCTTGAGCGACGCCCAGCACCTGCCGAACGGAAATTTTCTCGGAACCGCCAGCCAAACCGGCGCGGTCCACGAGATCGATCCCCAGCGCCAGCTCGTGCAGTCGTTCAGCGGCTTGAGCCGCGGGTACACGAGCCACCGCACCACGTTCTACGGGCGCCCTCCCGGTCGCTGATCCGCTCGCCGCCCGAGCGGCGACTTCGCCGGGTGCGGAGCGACGCAGGACGCAGCGTTGCGGACGGAAAATTTCGCCGCCAAAGGCGAATGTCTAGTGAATTGGCAGGGAGACTATAATTCCTAGTGATCGGGTACGTTTTTCGAAACCTCGATGATCTCGGAAAAGGTTCGCTTCGCACCCTTTGGCCCCACGTCCACTCGCGTCCTCGGCGCTTTCGGCTCGCTAGCTCTCGTCCTCGCGGCGTGTAGCAGCGATCCGGACGAGCCTCAGGCGCCGGGGGGCGCAGGTTCCTCAGGCGCCGGCTCGGGCTTGGGCGGAACCAATGCCGTGGCCGGCAAGGGTGGGAACGCGGCCAGCGGCACCAGCGGCACTGCGGGGACCGGCACCACGGCTGGCAGCGGCGGCTCGGCCGGCTCGGTGACCGCGGGGTCATCGGGCACGAACAGCACCGCCGGCTCGAACGCCGGAGGCACCGGCGGCACGGTTGCGGGAATGGGTGGCGGCGGAACCGGCTTCGGCGGCAAGGGCTTCGGCGGCATGCCGAACACGGGAGGCAGCGCGGGGAACCCCGGCGGAACCGGCGGCAGCGCCTCGGGCAGTGGCGGGCAGGGCACCGGCGGTGTGCCGAGCAAGGGGGACGGCCCGCTCGGACCGGAGCTCACCGATGTGGACGCGATCACCCCGGCCACTTGCACCATCACTCCGACGGTGATGCCCGCGCAGGCGATCCCCATGGTCGGGATCGCGACCTTCACGACCGATCTCGCCGGAGCTTCGGGCGCCATCATCCAGTTCGGGGAGTCGGCGGAATACACGCTCGAGGCGCCGGTCGACTGGGCCGAGCCCGAGCACAGGACGCTCATCCTCGGCATGCCGGCGAATACCGCCGTGCATTACCGGGTCGTGGTGTTTGCCGGCGACACGGCCTGTGTCGGTCCCGACGCGACCTTCCAGACCGGCGCGCCCCCGAGCGGAGCGCCCGCCAACGTGAACCCGACGCGGGGCACGAGCGCCGTCGCACCCGCGCCGGGCTTCATCATCGCCGAAAACGGCAACAACGCCTTCATCGTCAACAAGGCGGGCAAGGTCGTCTGGGCCCATCGCTTCCCGGTGAGCCTCACGCGCGCTCTCATGTCCTGGGACGGCAAATACATGATCGCCCGCGAGCTCGGACCGTTCAACGCCGCGAGCGGCGGCGCCATCTACCGAGTCGCGATGGACGGCACGGGCGAGATGAAGCTCAACGTCTCGGGCGGAACGCATCACGACGTCACGGTGACGCCGACCGGCATCGCCTACCCGGCCAAGGCGCAAGCAGGGCAATGCGACAGCCTCTACGTCGCGAACCTCGACGGCTCGAACTCGCGCGCCGTCGTGAACCTCGACGTGGTGTTCGGAAAGTTCGACAACGGCCCGGGCTCGGCCGCGATGGAAGAGTGTCACGTCAACGCGATCCACTATTACGCCGACCGCGACGCGTTCTCGCTCTCCGATCGCGAGAAGGACGCGATCGCCTTCGTCTCGAGCAGCGGCGAGGTCATCGGCTCGATCGGCGCGACGCCGAACGGCCAGACTCCGAATCACGCCAAGGCGGAAGGCGCCGATTCCACCACGAATTCGGCCTGGCGCGTGCAACACGGGCACGACTGGTACGAGGACAACAAGCTCATCGTCTGGTCGAACGGCTCGTTCATGGGCGGGATGTCGAAGCTCCTCCACTACACGATCAACGGCTCCATGGCGACGCTCGACTGGGAGTACGGCGGCACGGGCAACTCTCCGACGCTGAGCGACGCGCAACACCTCCCGAACGGCAACTTCCTCGGGACTTGCAGCCAGACGGGCGCGGTCCACGAGATCGATCCCGAG
>DASXWF010001331.1:0-2554 GCA_036503835.1 Polyangiaceae bacterium
GGATGCGTACGGTTGCTCGGCCGAGCAGCGCGCGGAGGGCGTCGGGTGCGGCGTGTTCGGCGGCGCGCCCGCGGACGGCTCGAGCGACGAGGGCTCGAACGGCTCGAGCGACGAGGGCTCGAACGGTGGCGACGGCTCGGAAAAAGGCCCGGACGACGGCGCAGCCGCGCCCGGCGCAGGGTCCAGCAATCCCGCGCGCGACGCCCAGGCGCTCCTCGACAACCCGCCCGAGACCGGCACGCTCGTGAACGGTTACGTGGCGCTCGTGATCGATCGCGACTCCGCGACACCATTCATCTTCCACACGCTCGCGTCCAACGTGAAGGAGCTCGCGGAAGGCTTCGAGGTGCACGGCGCGCTGCTCCTCACGACCCCGCTCGGCCAGCTGCCGATCGCGAACGCGTCGGTCGTCTTCGAGTACGGCGAGGATCGCAAGAAGGGACTGGAGCGGCTGCGCGGCGACGTGAACCTGCCGTTCCCGAGCTTCGGGGCGACGGCCGGCTTCGAGGTGTCCGATCTCGTGCGCGCTTCGATCGGCTTGGATTCGGGCAAGAACCTCGCGCAGCTCGACGCGCCGATCGCGGAAGACCGCCGCTATCTGTTCTTCCAGTTCGAGGCGGGCTTCCAGGCCAAGAACGGGCCGGTCGGTATCAGCCTGCCGGGCGGCGAAGACGGCACGCTGATCCTGGATCCGTTCGACCCCTTCGTGTTCGTGAAAGGGAGCCTGTTCGGCCTCGACGCGATCGGAAAGGTCGAAGACATCGCGATCGGACTCTCGGCGCAAGGCCTGATCCCGTTCGTGCCCGAGACCACGTACGGGCTCGCCGCGGGCGTGGGCGAGTTCGAGGGCCACGTCTACCTCTCCGGCTCGGTCCCGCTCACCAGGCTGCCGCTCACCATCAGCGGCGACATGGTGCTCGACATCGACGCGAAGAACCAGGGACGCCACCTGCATCAGATCGACCAGGCGTCCGTGGAGCTCGGCGTGAACGGCGACATCGCGCTCACCGTCGATTTCTTCGATGTCCTGAGCTTCGAGGCGCCGATCGAGCAGGCGACGGCGGGCATCCTCCTCACCGAGGACGAGCAGCGCGCGTACCTGAGCGGCGTGCTGGAGCCGGACCACTCGTTCCTGCCGAGCGAGCTCCCGCTGCGTGCCGATCATCGCGTGTCCGTCGCCGGTCTGATCAGCAACGAGATCGCCGACTCGTACCTGGTGATGGAGGGAGAATACACGCTCGTCGGGTCGAGCCTGGCGCAGCGTGTGGGTCTCGACCTGTCGAACCTCGCCGTCGCGCAGGCGCGCCTCGACATCGACCAGCGCGGCTTTCGCATGCTCGGCACGCTCGACGCCGGCGTGAAGCTCGCAAGAGACCTGGAAGTCGGCGGCAGCGCCAAGGTCGAGGCGTTCTTCGCGGACGACCCGAGCGACTTCTTCGTCGCGCTCGAAGGCGACATCGCCGTCGCCGGCCACGAGCTTCTGGACGCGAAGGCGCGCATCGATCGGAACGGCCTGTTCGTGGAGGGCCGCCTCGACACCGGACTCACGGAGCTTGCGGTGAGCGGGTTCATCACACGCTCCGGCGCGCAGCTCACCGGCACCGCCACCACCACCATCGACGTGCAGGCCGGGCACGAGATCGTCTCCGAGGTCGTGGACGGCGTGCTGTGCGGCTACGATCAGATCCGAAGCGGCGCGGTCTGCGGGTACAACAAGATCACGAGCGGCGGGCAGTGCGGCTACGAAAAGGTCACCGACGGCGGGCGCTGCGGCTACGAGCTCATCACGAGCGGCACGAAATGCGGCTACGAAAAGATCACCGACGCGGTCAAGTGCGGCGAAGAAACGGTCACGAACGCGGTGCTTTGCGGCACGCACGAGGTGTGTAGCTGGTTCTCCTGGACCGGGCTCGACTGCGACGACGTGGCCAGCAGCTGCAAGGTTGCGAAGAGCTGCGACGACGTCACCAAGCCAAAGACGTGCGCCAACCACGACATGCCGAAGAGCTGCGACGACGTGACCAAGCCGAAGACCTGCGACAACTTCCTGGACCCGAAGACGTGCGACGATCTCACGCGGCCGCGGAGCTGCCCGAAGACGGAGATCGTGCCCGACTACGACTTCGGCACATTCACCGGGACCGTGTCGCTCACGCTCGGTACGCAGGGCATCGGTGGTAGCGTGAACGGCAGCTACTGCCCGACGGGCGGCAGCTGCGTCACCCTGGGCGGCAAAGTGAAGCTGGGCGATCCGCTGGAGGCGTGCGTGGACATCCCCGGCGAGCTCGGCGAGTTCTGCGCGCCGTTCTGAGCCGGCGTACGAAGCGCTGAAGCGGCGGGCGGACCCACGCGGGTTCGCCCGCCGCCGTTTTGTGGGACGCTCCACAGGGGGCGTCGATGGGGAAACGACGGGCAGCGTGGCGTCCGGAGCGCTTTCGTTCTAGCTCCAGCGCCGTGCAACCCGATCGTGCGAAAGCACCTGCCGCTCGGCGCGGTGACACGGCAGTACCGGGCTCCGCTCCCGCTTGCGCGCGCTCCCGCCGGGCGCTCTTCG
>DASXWF010001332.1:0-2939 GCA_036503835.1 Polyangiaceae bacterium
CCGACCGGGCACGGCCTGATCGGTTTCGCAATCGCTCGTGTCGACCAGAATCACGAGCACTTCTTCGAGACGTGAAAAGTCTACGGTCGGAACCGCTTCGACGGTCTGGTAGATGCCGAAATCGCGCCGGATCACCTTGGAAATGCGCGCGACCGGGATGCCTTTCGGGAAGCGGCAGCCGACGCCGCTCGTCACGAGCAGGTCGCCCACCTCGACGAGGTCGGTGCGCGGCACGTATTCGACGCGCACCGCGTACTTGGCGCGATCGCCCGAGCCGCGCACGAAGCCGCGCGCGCCCGTGCGCTCGACGATCACGTCCACGCCGAAGCCGCTGTCCACCGCGAGCTGGACGTCCGCCTCGTGGCCCGCGACGCGCAGCACCGTGCCGACGGCGCCGTCGAGCGAAATGACCGGCATGTTCGGGCGAATCTCGGCGTTCGCCGCGTCGATCGTGAGGTGCCAGACGCGAAAATACTCGGTGGTGTCCTTGCCCACGACGAGCGCGCTCACGGTCTCGTGCTTCACGGTATCGCGCAGGCCGAGCAGGCGGCGGAGACGACGATTCTCGGCCTGGGCGTCGGTGAGCTCGCGCTGGCTCGTGCGCAGGCGCGCGTTCTCGTAGACGAGCCGGTCGTTGTCCGACTTCACGTCGACGAGGTAGACGTAGTGCCCCACCACGTTCGAGACGCCGCGCGAGAGCGCCGCCGCGGCGTACTGGAGCGGCGCCGCGAGCCGCAAGATCGTGCGGTCGACGGCGTTCAGCTCTTCGGGTCTTCGGATGCTGGCGCGCAAGAAGAAGAACGGCAGCGCCAGGAGCAGCACCACGATGCCGGTGTCACGCAGACGCTGAAAGAGTCCCACGCATCACCCGATCGCGACTTCCTTCAGGAGCTCGATGTGGTCGAGGGTCTTGCCGCTGCCGAGCACGACCGCGCTGATCGGATCGTCGGCGACCATCACGGGCAGACCCGTCTCTTCGCGCAGGAGCACGTCCATGTTCTTGAGCAGCGCGCCGCCGCCCGTGAGCACGATGCCCTTGTCCACGATGTCGGCGGCGAGCTCGGGCGGCGTGCGCTCGAGCGCGAGCAGCACCGCCTCCACGATCTGGTTGATCGGCTCGGCCAGCGCCTCGCGCGTCTCCTCCGAGCTCACGAGCACCGTCTTCGGCACGCCTGCCACCATGTCGCGGCCCTTGACCTCCATGGTGAGCTCTTGCTCGAGCGGGTGCGCGTTGCCGATCGTGATCTTGATGCGTTCGGCGGTCTGCTCGCCGATCGCCATGTTGTACTTGCGCTTCATGTAGGCGACGATCGCCTCGTCCATCTTGTCGCCGCCGACGCGCACGCTCTGCGAGTAGACGATGCCGGCGAGCGAGATCACGGCGACCTCCGTGGTGCCGCCGCCGATGTCGACCACCATGTTTCCGCTCGGTTCGGTGATCGGCAGCCCCGCCCCGATCGCCGCCGCCATGGGCTCCTCGATCAGGTAGACCTCGCGAGCTCCGGCGCTCTCGGCGCTCTCCTTCACGGCGCGCTTCTCCACCTCGGTGATGCCGAAGGGCACACAGATGATGATGCGCGGCTTCACGAGCGTGCGGCGGTTGTGAGCGCGCGCGATGAAGTAGCGCAACATCGCCTCGGTGATCTCGAAGTCCGCGATCACGCCGTCGCGCAGCGGCCGGATCGCCACGATGTTGCCGGGGGTGCGGCCGAGCATGTCTTTGGCCTCGCGACCGACAGCGAGCACGTTCTGCTCGCCGCGCGCGTCGCGCTGCACCGCCACGACCGAGGGCTCGCAGCTCACGATGCCCTTGCCCTTCACGTAGATGAGCGTGGTGGCGGTTCCTAGATCGATGGCTAGGTCATTCGAGAACAGGCCGTAGAGCCAATCGAAAATCATCGATCAGGGTGGGCCGGCGGGTGGTGACCCCCGAGGGGGCTTACTGCCCCGCCGACCCGCGCCGCCGCTCCGGCAGTCGCGTCCGGCCGGGGCAAGACCGGCTTTTCGAGGCTTCCTGCTAGCACGCGTCTCGCGCCTTCCGCAAACGCGCCTTTCAACGGGCTGGCACACGCCGGGCGCCGAAGCGAAATCAGCTGTGGAAACGATGACTTGGACGACAGGGCCGAAGCCCAGGCAAAGCTGTCCGGCCCACCGGGCTGCCCCGGAGCCTGGAAAGTCTGCCCCGCTCCTGCCTCGATCCCGGGCGAGCGCGCTACTCGTCGTCGTCGCGGTTCCAGGAGCGCCAGTTGCCGCCGCCGCCCCGCTCAGGCGGTGCGCCACGCTTCCGACCACCACCGGCGCCCTTCTTCTTGACGGGCTTGCGATCGCCTTCCTCGGTCCACTCTCCGCCTCCGCCCTTACGGCGTGAGTCGGGGCGAGCTCCGGCCTCCGCGCCGCCCTCGGGTGGAGGACCGCCCGAGAAGCGATCCGGGGGCGGGCCCTGCGACCAGCCTTCTTGCGGTGGCCGCGGACCCGAGGGACGGCCGCCGCCGCCACCACCGGGCGCCGCTCCGCGCGGATGCGCGATGTTGACCATGAGACGCCGGCCCCGCACCTCGACGCCGCGCAGCTGGATGATCGCCTCGTTCGCCGCTTCCGCGCTCCCGAGCGTCACGAAACCGAAGCCGCGCGGGCGACCGTCGGGACCGGCGGGCAAGTGCACGCGGACGATGCTCGTCACGCCGTTCTGCCCGAGCAGATCGGCGACCTCCTGCTGCGAGGCGTCGTACGGCAGATTGCCCACGTAGAGCGTGCGATCTTCGCTGGCTGCAGCAGGTGGTCCGCCTCCGCCTTCGGGGCGTCCTTCGCCGCGCCGTGGCGGTTCGGACGAAAACGGACGCACCGAAATCGATCGGCCCGCTTGCAACGACCCGTCGAGCGAGCCCCTCGCCGCTGCCGCCTCTTCTGCCGAAGAGAGCGTCACGAAGCCGAAGCCGCGC
>DASXWF010001333.1:0-2751 GCA_036503835.1 Polyangiaceae bacterium
GAAGCCGAGCGGCACGGGCGCCACGTCGGACGGCACCGGCAGGTCGCGCACGCAGATCGTGAGCACCAGATCGCCGAGTCCGTCGCTATAAAAGGGCCGCTTCCCGGTGAGGCACTCGAACGCGATCACGCCGAGCGACCACAAATCGGAGCGATGGTCGACCGCCTTGTTCCCCTGCGCCTGCTCGGGGCTCATGTAGTAGGGCGTGCCGAGGATCGAACCGGTGCGCGTGCGCGTGGCTTCCGGTCCGAGCGCAGCCTGGTCGACCTTCGCCACCCCGAAGTCGAGCACCTTCGCGTGCTCCTCGTCCTCGTTCTTCACGAGGAACACGTTGTCGGGCTTGAGATCGCGGTGAACGATGCCGGCGTCGTGCGCGCGCTGCATGGCGCGCGCGACGTGGGTCAGAATCCGCGCCGTTTCCTGGCGCGAGAGTCGGCGGGCGCGCTTCAGGCGCTGCGCGAGGTTTTCGCCCTCGAGCAGCTCCATGACCATGAACGGGATTTTGCCGTCGAGGCCGTAGTCGATGATCTGGACCACGTGCGGGCTGCGAAGCGCGGCCGCCGCCTTGGCCTCGCGCAAGAAGCGCGACAGCGTGTCTTCGTCCGGAACGGCGTCGCGATCGATGAGCTTGACCGCGACAGGCGCCTGCAGAGCGAGGTGCTCCGCCCGCCAAATCGTGCCCATCCCACCTGCCCCCATCCGAGCTACGAGTTTGTAGCGCCCGGCGAGGACTCGGTTCGGCTCCGGCGCTTCAACGCCCATTACCAGAGGCACCATAGCGCCGGCCCGCGCCGAACGCACCCGAAGAACGGGCCGGGCGGCCAGGCCGCGATCCTGCGAAATCCGGGCATGACGCGCGCCTCGGGGACTGGTAACTCGAGCGACGTGGAGCAGGCGCGGAGAACGACGCTGGACAGCACCGCGGTTCCCGACTTCGCGGCGCGAGCGGTCGCCCGCGTGCTCGCGGAGGCCGTGAGGGCGCGCGGTCGCGCGACCCTCGCGCTCTCCGGCGGCACGACACCGCGCGCGATGCACGAGTCGCTCGCTCTCATTTCAGGCGTCGCCTGGGATTCCATCGACGTGTATTTCGGCGACGAACGCTGCGTTCCACCGGATCACCCGGACAGCAATTATCGCATGGCCAAGGAATCGCTGTTCGACCGGGTGGCCATCCCCGGCGAGCGCATCCACCGGCCCGAAGCCGAACTCCGTGACCGAAATGCGGCAGCGCTCGCCTACGAGAAAATCTTGCCGCCGGCGCTCGATCTGGTGGTCCTCGGCATCGGGGAGGACGGTCACACCGCTTCCCTCTTCCCGGGCTCGCCGGCGCTCGACCCGAGCGAACGCCGTTGCGTCGCCGTGATCGGACCGAAGCCACCGCCCGAACGACTGAGTCTCACACCTCGTGCACTGTCGGACGCGCGCCTACTCCTGATGCTCGCGAGCGGCGCGGGCAAAGCCGAGGCGGTCGCGCGCGCCCTCGAAGGCGAGTGGGATCCGCGAAAGACGCCTGCGCAGCTGGCACGCCGCGGAGAATGGATTTTGGACCGCGCGGCGGCAGTGATGCTCCGGCGGCAAGATTGATCTGAAGGATCGGGCGGAAGGGACTGGGGGGCTGGGACTGGGGACGGGGGACTGCGGGAGCGCGCACAGCCATGCGCCGGCGCGGGATGCGTACATCGATTGGACGGTGGGGCGCCGTCACAGGCTCTGCGCGGAAGGAGGGCATGACGACGCAACCTCCGCCGAACACAAACCTTCCCCATCATACCTTGTTTGCCTGACGAGCTCTGCCTGGAGCTCGTCAGGCTCATCGCTCGCGTTCGCATCAGCGACTCCCAGCTCAGGCAGCAGGCTCGCAAGAGCGCTGCGTCTGCGGCGCTCAACGCTGCGGAGGGCGCAGCGCGTGAGACTGCTGGAGACAAGCGGCGCTCGTATGGCATCGCCTGCGGGGAAGCATGTGAATGCGCCGCGGCCATCGAAATCGCCGGCGCGCTCGGCGCTTGCGCACAGCACGATGTGCAAGCAGTCGTCACCCTCACTCTCCGCATCCGCCGCGTTTTCGCTCCGTTGGTCCGCTGAAAGTACCAAGACCCCACGCGCCTCACGGACCCGCCGACGAAGTATGTATACATACTTCGTCCCGTCGTCCGTCGTCCGTCTGTCCCGGGTTCAGACCGGCCGGCCTGGTTACATTTTGGACCGGGACCCTAGGTAACAGTTCCCACAAACCGGGAGCCTGGGTGACACGTCGAGGGGCAGCTGCGAGGAGCGGCGATGCCCTGGAAAGAGACGTGCTCGATGGACGAGCGAGTCCGCTTGATTGCTTTGTGAAAATGAAGGACAGGCGAGTATGAGCGAGCTGAGCCGTACGTTCGGCATCAGCCGCAAGACGGTTTACAGGTGGTTGGAGCGGTACGAGCAAGGCGGGGCCGCGGGATTGGTAGAGCGGCCTCCGGGCACGCCTCGTCCGTCGTCCCTCGTCCCTCCCTCGTCATAAGCTCCGCGGGCTGGACGCGGTCCTTCAGCTTCCCGTGCTCTGGTAGCCTTTCACCGCGGCGTTCCAGCTGAGCGTCGCGGCGGCCAGCGTGAAGAGAGCGGCGAGCGCCGGCGCGATCAGCGCCAAGAGCAGCGAACCCTGACCCCGCAGCCAGTCGGCGGGGACGAAGATCGGCGCTCCGAACGGGAGCACGAACAGGACCAGCGCCTTGAGCCAGCGCGGATAGATGTTCGCCGGGTAGCGCGAGGTGT
>DASXWF010001334.1:0-1790 GCA_036503835.1 Polyangiaceae bacterium
GGGAATTCGCGAGCGCGAGCGCCACGGCCGCCGCGAGCAAGAGCAGGATGCCGCTCGCGGCCTCGACGCGGAGAAAAGCCTCGATCGGCCCGCGCGCCAGACGCGCCACGCGTACGAGCGGGGCCCAGGCCTCGGGAGGTACCGGGCGCGGCGCGGCGCGGCGTGAGGCGGGGCGTTCTGGTGAGACGGGCATGGGCCTCGGAGCTTCGTGCCTGCGAGCGAGCGGGACGGCCGTTCGCGCGGCGACTCTAGCAAATGTCCGAAGGAGCGGGCTTGAGTCGGCTCCCGAGTCGTGCGAAACACGGCGCGTGACGTCGAGGTGGAATGCGCTCATTCCCTCGGCCGCCGCGTTTCGCGCGCGCGTCCTGGTTCGCCTCGGACTGGGGGCGCTGGCGGGCTCGTTGGGGCTCGGCCTCGGCAGCTCCCTCGGTGGCTGCGCCAGCGAACTGCCTCCGCAGCTGCCGAGCAGCGACACGCAAAAGCGCGCGGCGACCCGCGTGGAGCTCGTCGAGCTGGTGATCTCCGATCCGGTGCGCGCCGGAAAGGTGCGCTCGCTCTACGTCCAGATCGACGATCTGATGCTGAGCACCAAGCGCCGGCAAGCCGATCAGCTGCTCGAGCTCGGGAGCGAGCAGGCGCGGAGCGCCGAAGAGACCCGCGAGCTCTTTCGGCGCTTTCGCGAGGCCGAGGCCGGCGCGCTGAAGCGCTACGTCGGTCTCCAGCTCGAGATCCGAACCCTGACGACTCCCGAGGAGTTCGCGCGGCTCGACGCCATCGAGTGAGGACGAGGCATGTTCTGGATCGCGCTCTCGACGCTCATCATGAGCATGACCGGCAAGGGGGACGACAGCTACTTGATCCGGACGTTCCTCGAACGTGCCCGGGACGCCGTCGAAGAGCAGGTGCAGGATCAGGCCCGCCGCCGTGCCGCCTTGGCGACGCTCGATCGAACGTCCGGGGTGTTCGCGCGGCATCGCAAGCGCGTCGGGAAGATCAGCGCGTGCGTGGAGCACGCCGATCGCAGCTATCGCGCCACACGCGCGGACTACGAGAAATGCCTGGTGGACGTGGAACCGGCCTGGGACGCGGCGGCCGAGGACCTGATCGCGCTCGAGAAGAGCTTCCGCTCCTCGCTCACTCCGGCCGAGCTTCGAGCCGTGCGCCGCGCCGTGGAAGAGCAATGACGGCACGGCGGGCCGCGCGTGCCGCGCTCGCGTGCGCGGCGGTCGTCTCGGTCGCGGCGGCGGCGACGGGCGAGGAGTATCGCCGCCCCGGGCTCGAGGGAAAGTGGTCGCGCCGCCATCTCACCGCGCCCATGAACAGCCTGCGCATCGTCGCCGGACCGGGCCAGCCGATGCTGCTCGGCGGTCGCTTCGGCGATCAGATCGTGGACGGCGGTGGACAGTTCATCCGCGAAAATCCCGCCGGTGAAGCGCTCGCCGCCGAGGAAAACCAGTGGTGGGTGCGTGGCGGCGTCGCTTTCGGCCTGACGGAAGACTGGGAAGCGGGCGCGCTGTTCCTGCCGTTCCGGCTGAGCCCCGACTTCGGAGTCGGCAACATCACGGTCTTCATCACCCGCGGCTTCCGTTTCGAAAACTGGGATCTGGGTCTCCGTCTCACGTTTCAAACACCCACCAAGGACACGGGCGGCAATCGCGTCTGGAACCTGAATCCCGGGATTCCGTTGCTTCTGCGCGCGGGTGCGTTCCGGGTCGATTCGGCCGTGATGGTGCCGTTCGCCACGCGCGCCTGGTGGTGGGGTCTGACCGTGCCGGTGCGGGCCAGCGTGA
>DASXWF010001335.1:0-2607 GCA_036503835.1 Polyangiaceae bacterium
CTCCTCCGTTTTTCCGTCCCCCCCGTATTACCTGGCGAAGGCCGCCAAGCTTCTTGGGATGCGTCTGCGTGGCAGGACGTCGCGATCGGTGCGCGGCAGCTCGAGCGTCCTACTCGCGCCGACGCGACCCTACCGCGCGGGCAGGCCCTACTGGTGTCCAGGCGATCGCCTGCTCGAGCTGCCCGTCCAGGTGACGCCCGGCGCGCGCTTGCCGTTCATCGGGACGACGCTCGTGCTCGCCGGAACCGACGCCACGCGGCTGCTCACGAGAACGCTCGTCGTCGAGCCGTTCGTGAACCTCGAACTGCACGGCATCGATTTCCTCGGCCGGGACGACGACCTCGCGCCGCTCGCGCCGTACCAGCCCGACGCGCGCCTGCCGCTGGCCAGAAAGCTCGCGGCGCTGACGGCGGCCGTGGAGCTCCTACAAAAGTTCGATTTTACGTTCGTTCGCCTGGACGAAGCTGCACGAGAATACGAGAGCTAGTACAACGGCCCCCATATTCCCGATAACGGAGGAAAGCATCTGGCCGTCGTACTAGCTCGATGCGAGCCCCCGCGCGCCTTCGATCTTCGGGACGCGCTGCTAGCGTGTCGCGACCGGTTGGTCGCAAGTGCGACCTTGCGAGAGGGCGGTGTTCGCGGTGTTCGCCGTGGCGCTCGCGGGCTCGACGGCGGGACGCTGCGCGCGACCGATGTACGCCGCCGCGGTCAGCGAGAAGCCGGTCGAGAAGCAAGCAACGGCGAGCGCGACGAGCGAAACTAGGGGCGAGTTCTGAATCCGGTCCATGAAGCCTTGTGTCCTCCGCCCGGAACGCGCCGGGCACCCTCGGCTGGAGCAAGCGCCGGACCAAGCAGAAAACAGGCGCAAATCACCGGCCTCGCGCCGAAAATGTGGGCGGGCGGCCACGCCGGTGGCGCCGGGAACACCGCGGTTCCGCTGGCGCTCGAGCACTACTCCGACAGATTTCCGATGGGAGCTCCAGAGGAGCCGATTCCTGGAACCGGATCGCTCCGCGGACGGCTGCGAGGTCCTGCGACCTTCGCGTTCGGAGAGACAGCCGTCCGCCGGCCTCGCCGGTCTTGTGGCGTGGCCTATGGCGGCCCGCGCCGATCGTGATCTGCTCGTGCCAAAGACTGTCGGAGTAGTGTTAGCGCCCTCAGTCGCGCCGAGCGAGCACGATCGCGCCGAGCCCGGCGCCCACCGCGTCGGCCACCGCGTCGGCGAGCTCGGCGGAGCGGTGCGGAAGGCCGAGCTGATAGAGCTCGAGCGCGACGCCGAGTCCGAGCGACGCGCCGGCCGCGATCCAGGCAAGCTTCGATCGGCTGTGCGCGGGTCGCATGTGGCGAAGTGCCCGATAGGCGAGGAGCTGCATGATCAGAAATGCGATCGCATGCTCGAGCTTGTCGATCGGAAAGCCCGTGTCGACTTCGGGCTGCGGCACGTGCATGCCGCCTCCGACGAAGACCAGCGCGGCCCAAACGAGCGCCGGCAGCACGCGCAGGGCGAAATCGCGACTGCCCGAGGGCGGGGGATTGTCCCGAGCGTCGGGCATTCAGGTCGCGCGCGGCCGCTCCAGGTTGGCGGTCTCCTCGAGCTCGCGATTGCGCGTCTCCGGCAGCCAGAGGAGCAAGAGGACGAGCGCGATGACGGGGAAGACGACGCTCGCGCGGATGACGGGGCCCCAGCCAATGCCCTGCGCCAGCTGGCCCACGGCGATCGGGGAAAGCCAGTAGCCGATGCGGCCGATGATGTTGTTGGACCAGGCGAATGCGTCGCCGCGGAGCTCGGTCGGAAAGAGCTCGGTCGTGAAGGTATTGAGGACGCTCAGTACGGAATTGATCCCGAACATCGCCAGGATCATGCCGATGGTCAGGCCCACGCTGGCGCTGAGGCTGTAGATACCGAGGATGCCGCTGATCAAACAGCCGAAGACGATCGCCGCGCCCTTGCGCCGGCCGACGAGGTCGAAGAGCTTGCCCGCGAAGAAGGAGAGGGGCATCGAGGCCAGCGCCGCGACCGCGATGATCCCGGCCGCCTGTTTGTCGGTGAGCCCGATCTCGCCGATGGCGTAGTCCTTCCAGACCGTGACGCCGTTCTGCGTGCAGATGTAGGTGAGAAACCAGATGGCGCCGAGCTCGAGCGTCCGCCGGCGGTGGGGCGTGCCGAAGATCGCGAACAGGGAACGGTCGCGCTGAGCGTGGCTCTCCTGGAAGCGCTCGGTCTCGCGCATGCCGCGCCGGGCCCACGCGAGCAGCAGCAGCGGCGCGACGCCCGCGAAGTAAACGCTGCGCCAGCCGAACGACTGCGTGAGCAGCGGTACGACTCCGGCGCAGACCACGCCGCCGAGCGCCGCCGCGGCGCTCACCACGCCGATCACCGTGCCGCGCCGGTCCGCCGGAAATTCCTCGGCGGCGATCACCATGCTGGTCGCCCACTCGCCGATCAGGAAGATGCGCGCGAGCATCTGAAACAGGCCGAAGAGCCAGACGTTCGGCGCGAGGCCGGAGAGCAGCGAGAACAGCGCCCGTGTGTTGTCGGACAGGACGACGGACAGCCAGCGGCCGTCTGGCGAGACGGGCAATCCCGTGACGCCAGACGGCCGC
>DASXWF010001336.1:0-4535 GCA_036503835.1 Polyangiaceae bacterium
GAAGAGCCACCGGTCGAGCCGCCAGCGCCATCGTCGCCAGCGCTACCCGAGGTGCCCTTGCCAGCCGAACCGCCAGCAGCCTTGCCGCCCGTACCGCCGGCAGCCTTGCCGCCCGTACCGCCAGCAGCCTTGCCGCCCGTACCTGCCTTCGAGTTGGAGCCGCCGGTGGTGCCGCCAGTGCCGGCGCCGCCTTCGTCATCATCATCACCGCCGCATCCCACCATTGCGACGCTCGCGCTCAGCGCGATCGAGGCAAGTAGGCTAGTCAGCTTGTTCATTCTAATTTCCTCCGAAACCTAGGTTAACCATGGTGGGCACTGTTGCCCGGCGCGCTTCATGCAGCTTCCATGCCTGATTGCATCGAGTCTGTGTCAAGCGCGTGTAAGTAGTTGTAAGAACATCGAAACCGAGATCGTCTGTCCAGCCGGCTCACGCATTGCGTCAACCCTGAACTCTGACAACCGTGTCATGGACACGGCGCCTCATACCTCGGACTACGTGCGCCTACCAAGGAGAAAAAGTCATCGAATTCCCACGTCTGCGTCGCAAGATGCGGCAATTGTCGGATTGTTTTTGATCCGACTGCACGCTCCCCACGGGAATTTCGTGACTTTTCCAACAATTACGCGACGGAACACGACGAGTGACCGGCCGGCTGGTCGTCACGGATCCTTGAACTCGCTCGCCGCAAAAAGGACCTTCAAGTCGATGGATCCAGTAGGTCCGAGTCGATTTTTCGTGACGCGGAGCTCGACGAGCCCGGCCTCCCCGGCAGTCCGCGTCTCACCACGAATGCCGACCATCGCGGTGGCCGCGGGCGCGACCAGCTCGGCGTGCCGCTCGAGCACGCTGAAGACCACGGCGCACCCGTGGTCGGCGATTTCTTTGAGCTCGTAGGCGAGCGCGACGAGCTGCGCGTCGAGCGACGCCCCCGCAGTCACGAGGCCCTCGAGGTCGTCCAGCACGAGCACGACGCGATCGTAGCGAGCCCAGAGTTGGGTGCTGCGCTCGGCAACGTCACGCAGTGATTCGCCGGCTGCGAGGCGAGCGAAATAGAAGTGGGCACCGACTTTTTCGACGACGGTGTCGACCGCCGTGCTGAGCGCGCGACGCACCGCGGTCTCGGCGCCCTGCGTCGCGCCCGACCAGATGTCCGCGTACGTCACCTCCGAAGCCGGGTACGTCCGGCGCAGGGCGCGGGCGGCGAAGCGGGCGAGCACTTCGGTGTCGTCGATGCCGCGTCCGCTGAAACAGACACCCGCCTGCGTGCGAGCGGCCATGTAGGCAAGCATGAGTGCGAGTGAGGTACGCCCGCTCCCCGGCGAACCCGACAGGCCGAGCACCATGCCGGGCCGGAGTCCGCCGGCGAGCAGCGCGTCGAGCCCCCGAAAACCGGTCGGCGTGAGTTTGGCCGGGGCGCCCAGCCGGTTCGTCACGTCGACCTGGATATTGGCCAGGGAAATCGGCCCCAGAGTGGACGGATGTGCAGGACCCGAGCTCACCCTCGCGAGCATACCAAAGAAAGTCGGATTCCCGACGCGTCACGCGACCGGCGCTCGGCCAAAAACGGGAGCTGACGCGCGTGCCCTAGGGAGCATACGATGCGGAAACCCTTCAGGAGATCCGAACGTCCATGCCATCCACCTTCAAGAGCGAACTCAAGACCGGCGCCGAACGCTACCTCTCGCAGGTCATCGTCAGCGCCCTGACCGACGGATGGCGAAGCGCAGACGATTTTCTGCGTCACTTCAAACCCGCGGATCTGATGCAGCGCCTGGAGAAAGCACCCGACCTGCGCGCCAGCGTGCTGGTGCAGGCGGCGGGCGTGCACGAACGCATCGCGAAGAAGAAGTCGACGACCTCGGCGGCGGAAGATCTGCGAATCGCGCTCGACGAAGGCGTGACCACGCCTGCCGCGGTGCTCGAGCTCATCGGCCCCGACGACCGCGTGCGCTACCTCGAGCGCGCCAAGCTCTGGTCCTTCCTCACCGAGGAGCAGTTCTGGGCCGCGGGTTCGAGCTCCGCGGGAGAGCGCGCGGTGGCGAGGATGGTCTACCTGCTCGAGTCGGCGATGGCGGAGTCGCTGCTCACGATCCAGGACTTCGCGGACGGCGTGACGTTCGAGACGATTTCGGCCAGATTGCCGCACAAAGAGCTGCAGCGCCTGGTGAAGTTCGCCCTCGAGGCGGGGCGCAAGAAGCAGGCGTTCAACGAGGAGAGCCTGCTCGAGCTCGTGCCGTTCAAGGACCTGCTCGGACACATTCCGCTCGACCACGTGTACAAGCGCGTGCTCGTGGCCAAGGTCGCTCAGCCCGCGGGCTTCGTCTCGACCGGCGTCGGAGAAGAGGCGTGGCCCGAAGAGGACCAGCAGCAGCCCGCCGCCGAGCGCAAGGAAGCGAAGCCCGAGCCGCAAAAGGTCGAAGCAAAAAAAGCTGAGCGCCCCGCCAAACAGAAAGAGGAGAAGGAATCCGAAGAGACCGTCACCGACGACGAGCTCGAAGAGGTTCCTCCTGCGAGCGGCGGCGGGGCGAGCGGCGGCGGGGCGATCAGCACGCGGCCGCCGGCGGAAGAGGAAGCACGCCGCAAGGTCGCGGAGCGCCTCTCGGCGATCAGCCGCCTGCCCCCGCGGCACGCCGAGCTCTCGACGCCGATTCTGCTGTCGATCGACAGCATGTACGCCGAGCTGCTCCCCGCCTCGACCGACGAGGGGCGCGAGTCGGCGATCCGCGATTCGTTCCCGAACGAAGCGCACATGTCGACCGCGCTGCTCGCGCTGATCGAGCTCCTCGACCCGACCATCAACGTGAACGACCCGGTGATCCGGGACGCGGACGCCGACTCGCTGATCAAGGTCGTCCTGTTCGAGGAGCGGCGCCGCTACGAGCAGGCCCACCCCTCCGGCCGCTCTCCGGGTGGACCGGGGTCGAAGCGCTCGGTCCCCCCGCCCCTACCCGGCGGCGGGCGCAACGGCGACGAGAAGCGAGCGCGGTAACCCCCGGGCCCAATGTTCCGGGGCCTCCCCCTTGCCGGTAGGCCCCGGTTGGCGCTAGAACGCGCAGCCTTCCGAACCGAGAGGTCCGGAGCGACTGACGAACGAAACGAACTAGCCGACGTGGCGGAACTGGCAGACGCGCGTGGTTCAGGTCCACGTACCCGCAAGGGTGTGGGGGTTCAACTCCCTCCGTCGGCACCCTCGAAGTAATTCCTGGCCCACCCCGAGCACACGGTGGGCCAGGATTGGGGTGGGGTAGAGGCATTGTCGGGCCGAGTGGCAACCGAGGACCCGTGCGATCGGCGTGCTTCCGATAGTTGTTCAATACGTAGACCAGCGCGTTTCGCACTTCACGCGGCGTTCGAAGTGCACGCGCGTGGTAGCGATCGGAAAACAGGCGTCCGGTGCGCCCAAACAGCGCATTCAGCCGCTTCGCCAGCCGGATCGAGAGGGATTGGACGCCGCGCGCAAGGGCCCGAGAGCTCGCCGCCTCCACGAGCAAGTGCAGGTGGTTCGACTGCACCGAGTAATGCACCACTCGGGCGAGTCGGGTATCGCCGAGAGCCGCGCGAGCCACTCGGAAGGCTCGACGCTCACGCAAACTCGGCACGCCGGCGACGACCCTGAGCGTCACGTGACACGGCAGGTGACGCGTGACGTGTTCCCGTCGCGCATGCGGCACCTTGGCCGAGCTTCGCGGTCGACCCGCCCCCTCCCGCGCCCCACCCCACGTTCGAAATCGGAGCTCGAGTTGCCGCGGTGGACGCCCGGCGGTTCGCCGCGTTCGTGAAGCCTTCGTCGCCATACTCGATTGGGCCCGTTCTCTTTTCGACGTTGCTAAGCCGAGGTCCAGAAGACGCCCCGGTTTACCTGGGCGCCCATCCTTTCGACCCCGCTCACCTGCGCGGCTCGACCAGCCGGACGAGCGTGCCGATGACGCGATGAAAGAGCGCGCCGAGCTCGGGGTCGATGGGCCCAACGAAGCCCAGGGCCTCGGCCGTTTCCAGGCAAGCGAGCGTTTCCCGTGCCGAAGCCGCCGCTGATTGAAATCGCGCCTGCCGATTCCTCCCGCGGCTGTAGGCGCCTTCGGCGACGTTGAGCGGAATGCTGATGAGTGCCCGCTCCATCTGATCGCCCAGCGCTGAACTGCGCGCCCGCACCACGCGAATGAAAGGCGAAATTCGCCGAACGAGCTCGAGAACCACCGGATAGATCTTGAGTGACATCGTGAGCCTCCTGCCCTCTCGCTCGAGGACCCAAAGGCCCGCGCCGGCGCACGGAGGCTGGGTCAAGGCTCGCTCGCTTCGCGAGCGACCGCTCGCGAAGCGAGCGGCCCCGGCCTTGACCCAGCCGAGTACGCCAGCACGCTCAAAAGTCCCGAGAAGAGCCCCCTGCCACTCCCCATGTCACCGCCCATCGCGCCCCATCACCGCAGTGCGTGAGCACCGCCCCTCCCGCCACTTCCCGCCCCCCCAACCCTTTCCCCTGCCTCTGCCTCTGCCTCTGCCTCCCCTTGCCCCTTTGCCCCTTTGCCCCTGCCCCT
>DASXWF010001337.1:0-1580 GCA_036503835.1 Polyangiaceae bacterium
CCCTGCGAAGGCCTCGCCTGCGGCGATCCGTGCTACCAGAATTTCCCGAGCGGCTCCGATCCGGCGGGCGAAGCGCAGTACATGACCTGCGACAGGTATGGCGATTGCGTGTACGGCATCGCCCAATGCGAGGCAGAGTGCGAAGGCCCGGAGGATTGCGCGCTCCCCGAGATCTGCATTCCCTGCGCCGGCGGCAGCTGCGCAGAGGGCGCGTGCCAGGCCGGCCTTTGCACGACCGTCTGCCCGAGTGGACGCCAGCCCTGCACGGACGCGTCGGATTGCCCGCAACCTCCACCCATCTGCATCGCTTGTCCGGCGGGAGGCTGCCAGGGAGTTTCCTGCATCGAGAACGAATGTCGCATGACCTGCGCCACGGACGGGCAGTGCCTCGAGAACCTCGACTGCCCAGCGTGCGAAACGTGTTTCACGCCGACGGACAACGCAGATGTCGCGTGCTGGCCGAGCAGCTGTCAGTTCGGTCGTTGTTACACCCCGTGCAACTAGCGGAACGCACCGCGCGGCTTCAGAATCCGCGCGCCGTGAGCAGCACGGCAGCGCTGCGCGGTGACGCCGCCGGACGGAGCGTCACGCTGACCTCGCCGGCTTCGGCTTCGGAGTCGCGAGTGAGCAGGAACCAGGTCGCGACGCCCGCGGACGCAGCCGCGAGGCCGAAGGAGATGTCGGCAATCAGGTACTGAGTCTGCATCGCATCGTACGCGCCGCGGCTGCTTTCCCCGCAACTCGGCGCACAGCTCTCGACTTCGGACTGGTTGCCGCCGCCGAGCGCAGCGAACACGATCGCCGTCCCGAGCGCGGCGGTGCCGACCCCCGCAGCAATCCAGAAGCCCGGGGGCAGGGAGCTCGAGCGAACCGGCTCCGGATCGGCGGGCGCCGGTTCGGTGCGCTTCGATTCTCGTGGCGGAGCCGTCACGGAGAGCAGTCGATTCTTTTCACCCTGACGGATGAGGACCTCGCGCTCCACGCTGTCGCCGCCGGGCAGAACGAAGCGGAAGCGGCGGTTGCCCGGATCGACGGCGTTCGAGCGCCCGTTCAGGCCGTCCGCGACGAGCTGCCCGTCGATGTAGACCTTCACGTCGGCGATGTCCGCTCCGCTCGCGTCTTTGGCGCCGAAGAGAACCGTGGGCGTGCTTTGCTCCGCCGCGGCGTAGAAGTCCGCGCACTCGGCCCGGATCGCACCGGGACAGCCCGGCGTGGCGCCGCATTCGGCGAACAGCTCGCCGGCTCGGACGAGCTTTCCCGCCTTCATCTCGCGCTGGCCGTTCGCGTGCGCGTTCACGCACGCCTCGGCGTCGGCTCGCACGGCACGTGGAGCTATCAGCAAGAGCAGAGCGAGCGCCGCCGCCGCTCCCCGGACCTTCCACGTGCTCGCCCGCTCCCGCGACATGCCGTCCTTCGATGGGTGACACCCCGAAGGGTGAATGACAGGATACGCGGAGGCAGCCCGCGAGAGCAAACGCCGCGGAGCGCGCGCCGCGTGAATCAGCGGCGATGGCTCGCTCGCACCACGCGCGCGCAATCGTCCCGACACATCTCGTCGCGCGTACATGGACCTCCATGTA
>DASXWF010001338.1:0-5644 GCA_036503835.1 Polyangiaceae bacterium
ATCGATCTCCTGAAGGAGCTCCGGCTCGACTACGCGATCCTCGACGAGGCGTAGGCCATCAAGAACCCGCTCAGCGCGACGGCCGCGGCCGCCAAGGAGCTGCGCGCGGCGCGGCGGCTCGCCCTCACCGGCACGCCGATCGAAAACCGCTTGAGCGAGATCTGGTCGATCTTCGACTTCGTGAGCCCCGGCTTGCTCGGGACCCTGCGGAGCTTCGAAGAACGCTACTCGCGCCCCATCGAGCAGGGCGTGTCCGAACGAGCCGCGCGGCTCCGATCGATCATCCACCCCTTCATCCTCCGGCGCACGAAGAACGAGGTCGCGAAGGACCTCCCGCCGAAGCTCGAGGTCGACAAGATCGTCGATCTCGCCCCCGACCAGCGCGCGATCTACCTGCAGGTGCTGCGCGAGGTGCGGGCCACGGTCATGGGCGAGGTCGAAAAGGTGGGCATGGCGAAGAGCCAACTCCACATCCTGGCCGGGCTCACCAAGCTGCGGCAGGCCGCCTGCGACCCGCGCCTCCTCGGCCTACCGCGCGAGTTCAGTCACGACGACAGCGGCAAGCTCTCGGCTCTCCGCGAGCTCGTGGACGAAGTCGAGTCGGGCGGGCACAAGGTGCTCATCTTCAGCCAGTTCGTGTCGATGCTGAAGCTCGTCGCTCAGGCCCTCGACGAGGATAAGATCCGTTACGAGTACCTGGACGGCAGCACGACCGATCGCCCCGAGCGCATCGACCGCTTCCAGGCGGACCCGACGATCCCGGTCTTCTTGATCAGCCTGAAGGCGGGCGGCTCGGGCCTGAACCTGACGGCGGCCGACACGGTGATCCACTTCGACCCGTGGTGGAACCCCGCTGTCGAAGACCAGGCGTCGGACCGCGCGCACCGCATCGGCCAGAAGAAGGTCGTCACGGTGTACCGCCTGGTCGCCGCGGGCACGATCGAGGAAAAGATCCTGGAGCTCAAGAAGCGCAAGAAAGACCTCGTCAACTCCGTGCTCAGCGAGGATCAGTCGGGTGAAAAGCAGCTCACCCGCGAAGACCTGGACGAGCTCTTCAAGATCGATTGAACGGCGAGACGACCCGCTCTCGGGAAGACCCCGTCAGAACTCGCGCGCGACACCGGCCCATGCACCGTCCGGGCCGAGGCTCACGAGCGGCGCCAGCGCCTGGCTCGCGCGCTTCGGCGAGCGCGGCTCGGTCGCGATCAGGATCACCACCGACGCAACTGCGGCCGTGACCCCTACCCCGAAGGCCACCGTGCTCACCGTCGCCAGGTTACGCCCGCTGTCCGCTGCGCTCTTGCCCTCCGCATCGCACGCGCTGCCCAGGCAGTGGTCGGTCACCGTCGCCTTCTTCTTCAGCACCACCATGCCGGTGACGGAGCCCACGAGGACTCCCGTGAGACCGGCCGCGCCGAGACCCCACCCCCAATTTCGGAGCTTCGAGCCGTTCGCTTCTGACGGCGGCGCGCCCGTAGGTGCGGAGCCCGCAGCGGAAGGAGCCGGCGACTCCCGCGGTAGCTCGAGCACCAGCTGCTTCGTTTCCCCGGGCGAAAGCGTCACGGTCAGGCGCCGTTCGCCTCGACCGGGAAGGCGCGCGACGATCACGTGCTCGCCGGGATCGACCGGGAGCGGCACACCGAGCGAGGCACCCTGCAGGATCAGCCCGTCGCGTTCCACCACGAGCCCGGGCGGCGCGGGCTCGGGCACCTGCAGGGCGAGGGTCGGAACCCGCGGGCGCAGGGACTCGACCTGCTCGCGCGCGAGCGCGATGCGCTCCGCGTGACGCTCGAGCTGCTCCGCGGCCATGCGCGACGTGAGGCCGAGATAGTCCTGAAAGTGCCCTACCGCGCTCGCCACCTTCCCGGACTTGGCCTCGCAGTCGGCGAGCGCGAACAGCGTGCCGGGATGTGGGTCGAGGCGCTGGCTCTCGGCGAGCGCGGGACAGGCCTTGTCAAAATGCCCCGCCTCGAGCTCGCGCACGCCTTGCTCGAAGAGCGCCTGCGCGGCCGCCCCACCCTGCGCGAGCACCGGGCCGCCGCAGAGCAGCCACGAGGCACCAGCGAGAAACCCGAGCGCGCGGCCCGCCGTCATCCCAGGGACAATACTAGTCTCGCGTATACTTTTGCGCCTTTTCGCGGGGAGGCGCCGGCATCGTCACGGTTGCGGCGGGCGGCGGCTGCGGAGTCGCGACGGTAGCCGCTGGTGCAGCCGAGGCGGCGGGAGGCGGACTCGCCGGCTGTCGCGCGGGAGCCTGGCTCGTGCGCGTCCCGTTCGCGACCGGACGCGGGGGCGGCGTGACCAGCGGCGCCGCCGGCGGCTCGGCGGCTCTCGCCGTGGCTCTCGGGACGGACTGCCGCGGGACGGCCGGGAGCGATTCGGCCGTCAGCGCATCAGCCGGTGTTTTCGGGCGCGACGGCGGCGGACCGGCGCTCTCTTGGGAAACGGGCTTCGCTTGCGGAGCCGACGGCGATTCCCCCGGTCGCTGGAGCAGGAGGACGAGGCCGAGCGTCACGAACAGCGCCGCCGGAAGCGCCAGCCAGCGCACGCCCGAGAGCGGCGAGCTCACCGCCGGCGCCTCGGCCGGCGTATCGAGCGAAATGCCCTGAGTGAAGGCCCCGGGTCCTCCGCGGACGCCCAGCGCCTCCGCGAGCGCGGCGACCGCCGAGCTCGCGCGAGAAAACCGGGCCTTGGGCTCGCGAGCCGTCGCGCGTTCGAACCAGTCGCCGAACGCGCCCGGGAGCGTTCGCCCTTTGCGTGCAGCCCGCAGCACCGGGCTCTCGCGTGGGCCGTCCTGCGCGCGGAGCGCCAGCGCGAACACGTTGTCCACGCTCTCCACGTCCTTTTGCCAGTACGACTCGCCGACGAGCAGCGTGTACGCAATCAGCCCGAGCGCGTGGATGTCCGTCGCAGCGCTCACCGGTTGGCCGAGCAGCTGCTCCGGCGCCATGTAGGCGGGCGTGCCGAGCGAACGACCCGTCACGCCCTCGCTCGTCGCTTCGCTTACGATCTTGGCGATTCCGAAGTCGAGGATCTTGACGCGGCGCACACCACCTTCCTGCTCGGCCAGGAACAAATTCGCCGGCTTCAGGTCGCGGTGGACGATCGACGCGGCGTGCGTCTTGTCGAGCGCGCTCGCGACCTGGGTGAGGTACGTCACGACCTCCTCCGGCGAGCAGGGACCGAGCCGGTCGACGCGACGCTCGAGGTCCTCCCCAATCAGGAGCTCCATGACGAGGAAGGGCATGCCCGTCCCGGGGTCGACGCCGGCGTCGAACACGTCGACCAGCGACTCGCTCCGTACGGCCGCCGTGACGCGTGCTTCGTGCCGGAAGCGCTCCCGGAGCGCCGCGTCCCCGAAAAGGTCGGCCTGCATGACCTTGAGCGCCCGGCGCCGCTCGGTTTCGAGGTGGACGACCTCGTAGACCGTACCCATTCCGCCCGAGGCCAATCGCCGCACCACCCGATAGCGCCCACCGAACTCGCAACCCGTGGCGAGGTCCACGAAAGTCATCTGGACCGACCTCCAGCATACCACGCCGGCGGTCGAGCGGTTTCTCCGCTGGTTGCACTCGTCACGCGGCCTCGTTGCGCTCGCCACGCCGCGGGCCAGCCGTGGCGTTCGCAACCCGCGTCGCGCTCAAGATCAGCGAAAGGTGTTAGTTTGGGAGCTCGTCACGCGAGGGCATGCTTTCGAATCGAGGGCGGAAGAGAGATGACGCACGACCACACGGAGACGTTCGACGACGCCCCGGGCAGGCTGAGCCATGACGAGCTGCTCGCGCTGCCGCAGCTGTTCCTGGTCATGGAGTGCGACCGGCCCAAGGCCGGCGGCGCGCGCTACTGCCTGTCCGGCGTGAACACGGTGGAGATCGGCCGCGCCGCCGAGCGCTTCGGAAGCGTCGAGAACGGCGTGCTGCGCGTCGGTGTCCCCGGCAAGTCGATGTCGGGCCGTCACGCTTCGCTCGTACGGGCGGAAGCGGGCTGGCTGCTGAAAGACGAAGGCTCGACCAACGGTTCGTTCGTCAACGGCGTCGCCGCGAAGCAAGCCCTCCTCGCCGAAGGTGACGTGCTCGAGCTCGGCCACAGCATCTTCGTCGTGCGCGAGCGCCTGCCCACGCCGCCGTTCGCACCCGCAATTCAGGATTCGCTCGCGACTCCGGCGCTCGACCCGGCGCTCGCCACGCTCCTGCCGGGTCTCTCGCGCGAGCTCACGACGCTGGCTCGCGTGGCAAGCTCCGACCTTTCGCTGCTCTTGTTCGGCGAGACCGGGACCGGCAAGGAGATGACCGCGCGCGCCGTCCACTCGCTGTCCGGGCGCGCCGGCGCGTTCGTCGCCGTCAATTGCGGAGCGCTCTCGCCGCAGCTCACCGAGAGCCTGCTGTTCGGCCACGTGAAGGGCGCCTTCTCCGGCGCGCACCGCGACGAGATCGGCTTCGTGCGCATGGCCGACCACGGCACGCTGCTGCTCGACGAGGTCGGCGATCTGCCGCTCGGCGCGCAGGCGGCGCTCCTGCGCGTGCTCCAGGAGCGCGAGGTCGTGCCCGTGGGCAGCCCGCGGCCCGTCCCGGTCAACGCCCGGGTGATCGCCGCGACGCACCGTCCGCTCTCCGCGCTCGTCGAAAGCGATCGCTTCCGGCGCGACTTGTTCGCGCGGCTCGACGGCTATCGCTGCACCCTACCGGCCCTCGCGGACCGGCTCGAGGATCTCGGCGTGTTGATGGCCGAGGTGCTGCGCTCTCTGCCGGACGGAGACCGGCTGCGCCTCACTCCCGAAGCTGGAACGGCGCTCTTGGCCTACCACTGGCCGTTCAACATCCGCGAGCTCGGCCAGCACCTGAAACGCGCCACCGTGCTCACCGAGGACGGCGTGATCCGCAAGGAGCACCTCTTGCTGCAGGACGACGAGGAGGCGGAGCTCGAAAGCAAGGATTCCCCGCGCTCGGCCGCCCGTCCGCTCTCCGCCGAAGACGCGAAGCTCCGCGAGGAGCTCGTGCTCAAGCTGTCCGAGTACCACGGCAACCTCGCCGACGTGGCTCGCTCCATGGGCAAGGCGCGCATGCAGATCCATCGCTGGCTGAACCGGCTCGACATCGACCCCGGCGTGTTTCGCCTGAAGAGCCGCAAGCCGGAGCGCTGACGGCTCAGAAGAGTCCGGCGCGTCTCAGGCAATGGAGCAAGAGGCTCACGACGACGCCGGCCGCCATTCCGAGCAAGGCGAGCCTCGCGAGAGAGGGCGCGCGGCTGCGAGCGGGCGCGAGACCATCGGATCTGGTCAGCGGCGTATCGGCATGAGTGTCGCCCGGGGCGGGCGCTCCCGTGAATGACGGGATCGGCGCTGGCTGCTCCGGCGTGGACGTGACGGCGGCCAGCGCTCTCGAGTCGGCGAACGGCGTCAGCGAGACGGCCAGCGCGGCGGCGTCGCCCGGCCGATCGGCGGGATCCTTGCGCAGCGCGCGCATGACGGCCGCCGCGAGCTCGGCGGGGACCCCCGGTTCGAGCTCCGCGATCGGCCGAGGCGGCTCTCGGACTACCGCCCTGGCCAGCGCGGCCGGGTCCCGCTCCTCGAACGGCAGGCGCCCCGTCACGAGCTGGTAGGCGATCACGCCGAGCGACCACACGTCCGAGCGCGCATCGACGTGCT
>DASXWF010001339.1:0-1804 GCA_036503835.1 Polyangiaceae bacterium
CAACCCGCTAGGTCGCTCACCTGGTTTCTGACACGTTCGGCTTACATGGTCTCACCTCCAGGACGAGGCTGTGCTTGGCGCACCCAGCGGATTGTTGGGTTGGGTTCTCGATTGACGGCAACGAGCCACACGGCTGGCGCCGACGGACGCTTTTTCGGACAACCAAGCGTTCCCACGGTGGGTTCAGTCATGGCCCAGAACCCCAAATCCCCTTGGCGGCCTTGGCGTTCTTGGCGGCTAAGTGAAAGCTAATCGTTCGAAACGACCTTTCAGTTCTAATCGAACACGACCGTCTTGTTTCCATAAACGAGCACCCGGTCGTCCAGATGCCAGCGTACCGCGCGCGCCAGCACGACCTTCTCGAGATCCCTCCCCTTGCGAACGAGGTCTTCGACGGAGTCGCGATGCGAGCAGCGTACGACGTCCTGCTCGATGATCGGCCCTTCGTCGAGGCGCGGCGTCGCGTAGTGCGCCGTGGCGCCGATGAGTTTGACGCCTCGCTCGTAGGCCTGGTGGTAGGGCTTGCCACCGATGAAGGCCGGCAAGAACGAGTGATGGATGTTGATGACGCGGCCGCTGAAGTGGGCGACGATTTCGGGGCCGAGGATCTGCATGTAGCGGGCGAGGACGACGAGGTCGATGGACTCGGCGTCGAGGCGCTCGATTTCCCGGCGCTCGACTTCGGGTTTGGTCTCGGGGCTCACCGGGAAGTGCGCGAAAGGCAGACCGAATTCGCGCGCAACCCGCTCGAGGTCGGGGTGGTTCGAGACGAGGAGCGCCATCTCGCAGGAGAGCTCGCCCGCACGGTGGCGGAGCAAGAGATCGTAGAGGCAGTGGTCGAAGCGAGAGACGAAGATCGCGACGCGCTTCGGACGAGCCGCGTAGATCAGGCGGTAGGTCATCGAGAAGCGCGCGCCGACTTCGGCCACCGCCTGCTCGAGGGTGTGCCGATCGGTCTGGAGCTCCGAGAGGTCGAAGCGGATGCGCTGAAAGAACAGCGCCGCGATCGGATCCGTGTGCTGATCGGAGTCGAGGATGTTCGCGCCGTGGCCGTAGAGAACCTGCGCGAGCGCCGCGACGATGCCGCGGCGATCCGGACAGGATACGAGCAGCGTGGCAAGCTCCGGGACCGGCATGGTCCCGATTCATATCACCCGGGCGCCGCGGCAGGCTGCTCGGAGAGCGCCGCCTCGAGCGCGTTCACGAGCTCGGGCGCGTCGGGCTCGACGTTCGACGGGAAGAAGCGGATCACCTTGCCGTCGCGGCCGATCAGGTACTTTCCGAAGTTCCAGGACGGGAGCTTGCCCGTCGCCTGCTCGAGCGCGCCGTAGACCGGCGACTGACCGGGACCAGCCTTGGTCTGTACCTTCTCGAAGAGCGGGAAGGTCACCGCGTACTTCTTCGTGCAAAATTCGCGAATTTCCTCGGCCGAGCCCGGCTCCTGCTTGCCGAAGTCGTTGCTCGGGAACCCGAGCACCGAAAAGCCCTGGGGTTGGTATTTTTGTTGGAGATGCTCGAGGCTCGTGTACTGCGGAGTCATGCCGCAGTAGCTCGCCACGTTGACGAGCAACGTCACCTTGCCGCCGAAACGGTCGAGGCTCTGATCCTGACCATCGAGAGTCTTCGTGCTGAGCGAGTAGATGTTCATGGTCTTCCCATCGGCCGTAGCTTCACCCGCGGGCGCGGGCCGTTCCCTGCGGCACGCGAGCGCGCCCTGAGAAAGGACGAGGACCGCCAGTACGCCGAATACGGACAGCCTCATGTCAGGATACTCGTTGGAAGAAACTGATTTCGGCCTCCGGCC
>DASXWF010001340.1:0-3175 GCA_036503835.1 Polyangiaceae bacterium
GAAGTCGCTCGTGCACGGCCAGACCCTGCATGGAGGCGCGCCATTCGAGCACGAAGTACGCGAGCGCCATGCCGGCACCGAGCAGCAGCGTCGTGAGCAGCGCGACGCGCGTGTGCAGGCTGAGCGCGGGAGCTCGCCGCCGCCGGAGACGCACGAACAGCGCTCGACCGAGCTCGCTCAATACCGGGAAGCCGATTCCGCCGAGCAGGATCAGCGCCGTCACGGTGAGCATGACGACCGGCGATCCCACGAGGGGCACGAGGCCGGACGAGAAATTCGAGAAGCCGGCGTTACAGAACGCGCTCACGGCGTGAAACACCGCCGCCCAGCGCGGATCGCCCGCACCGGCGAGACCGCCGCCGGAGCGCTCGGCGATCTGCGGGTGACGGCTGAACTCCGCGTAGAGCAGGAGCGCGCCCGCTCCCTCGATCAGCAGCGTGAAGAACACGATCATCAGAACCGTGCGCCGAACGTTGGCGAGCGAGCTCGCGTCCACCATCTCGGCCAGGACAGCGCTGCTCTTGACCCTGAACTTGCTGCCCGAGAGGATCGCGATGGCGGCGGACAACACCATGATGCCGAGGCCCCCCACCTGTACGAGCGCGCACAGCACTACCTGCCCGGCGAGGCTGTAGGTTTCGGCGACGTTGTACACCGAAAGCCCGGTGACGCAGACCGCGCTGAACGCCATGAACAGGTTGTCCACCAACGAGACTCGGTGGACCGTCTCGACCGAGAACGGCAAGCTCAGCAGCAAGGCCCCCACGAGTCCGGTGCCTCCGAACGAGAGCGCCATCAAGCGCGCGGGGTGGTCGGCGACGACCTCCAGCAGGCGCGCCAGTCGAAGGCTGCGGGCCAGCATGCCCGCCGCGAAAATGCCGAACAGCGCGAGCGTGTAGCTCCTCGAGGTCCCCGCGAACTCCGGAGCCGTACCCGCCGAGCGCAAGAGCACGAGCCATTTGCCGAACAAGAACGAAGCCAGGAGCGCGAACAAGGCGGCGCGCAACAGCCAGCGCTCCTTCGAGGGCCGAAACCCGCTCTGCGCGCCGACTCGAAAGAGCGCCAGCGCCCACGGCACCGCGAGCAACGTCAGGAGCGCCGCGAGCAGGTAAGAAATGGGACCGCGCAACGGCAACAGCCAGTCAACGGCCGACAGAACGAGCGCGCCGGCGAGGATCGAGACGCGAAGTCGCGTAGTACGGCGTTCGACAGAACGGCCCGCTACGCGCTGCTGCGCCTCCGGGACGCCGCGCTCGGATGCGTCCGGGACGCTGGGGCGGGCTGCCGGGGAGTTGACCGTCGCCATCTCGTCTCCGCACCAGTATCACGCAGGCGTTCCGGGCGGACGAAAGGGGCAAACCGGAGGATTCCGGCGCCGCCGGGAGGGGGATGCCGAGGGACGGGGGATCGACGATACTCACTGGCCGTACAAGGGTCAGAGCGATCTTGAACTCCCATCCTTCCTCCGAGCAGGGCCACCTCGCGGCAGGCGTACAGCCGGGACAGATCTTGCTCGGCAAGTACCGGATCGAGCGCGTGCTCGGCATGGGCGGCATGGGCGTCGTCGTCGCGGCGACGCACGTGACGCTCGAAGAGCGCGTCGCGATCAAGTTCCTGCTGCCGGACGCGCTCTCGAACCCGGAAGCGATCGCGCGCTTCTTGCGGGAAGCACGCGCCGCCGTGCGCATCAAGAGCGAGCACGTCGCGCGCGTCACCGACGTCGGGCAGCTCGAGAACGGCGCTCCGTACATGATCATGGAGTACCTGGACGGCGCCGATCTCGGCAGCCTCACGGTGCAACGCGGCGCCCTTCCGATCGAGGACGCCGTGGAGTTCCTGCTCCAGGCCTGCGAGGCGCTCGCCGAAGCGCACGCGCTCGGCATCATCCATCGCGATCTGAAGCCTGCGAACCTGTTCCTGGTACGGCGCGCCGACGGCACGCCGTCGGTCAAGGTGCTCGACTTCGGCATCTCGAAGCTCACCGGGCTCTCGGCCTCCGGCTCGGGCCGGGATCTCGGCATGACCAAGACGGCGACCATCATGGGCTCGCCGCTCTACATGTCTCCCGAGCAGATGGCGTCCTCGCGCGACGTCGACACCCGCACCGACATCTGGGCGCTCGGGGCGATTCTGTACGAGCTCCTGACCGGTGCCGTCCCCTTCCAGGCGGACACGATCACGCAGCTTTGCGCGTTGATCCTGCAGCAACCGCCGCCCCCGCTCAGGAACCTGCGGCCCGATGCGCCCGAGCCGCTCCAGGCGATCATTCTCCGCTGTCTCGAGAAGGACCGCGAGCGCCGCTACGCGAACATCGCGGAGTTCGCGAGCGCGCTCGCCCCCTTCGCGCCCCACCGCGCGCGGATCTCGATCGAGCGCGTGAGCCGGGTGATCGAATCCGCCGGCCTCGGAACCTCGCGCCCGCCGCCCGCGGCGCTGCCGCCGGGCTCCGTCGCGGGGCAGACGCGCGACGCCTGGGGCAACTCGGGCGTGCAGCACCGGAAGAGCGGACGCACGCTCGGGCTGGTGATCGCGGCGCTGGTCGGCTTTGGGGGTATCGCCGCAGCCGCCCTTTACTTCATGACGCGCAGCACCGGCTCGGACAGCACACCGTCGAGCGCGGCGGTTCCACCGCCCGTCGCTCCGGCTCCGACTCCAAGTCAGACCTCGACGATCGAGCCTGCGCCCGTCCCCGTCACGACGTCCCCGGCGACGAGCTCGAGCGCCTCCGTCGCGACGTCCTCGGTGGCGGCAACACCCGCTTCGGCTGCGCCTCCGCGCCAAAAAACCTCGGGCAAACCCGCACGTACGGCCGCGACTGCTCGCACGACCGCGCCCGTACCGCCGCCGGCGCCCGCCGCGCCCACGTCGAAACCGCCGCCGAAGGTCGACCTTCTCGACGGCCGGAAGTGAGATCGCGAAGTTTCGTGAAAAGTACGAACCTCGAGTGACCGACCCAACGGCGCTCGGCCGGAGTGCGTCTTTTGCTTGTAACGAACGCTGCGCGCGGCTTCAGATACGTGAAGCCAGGAACGTCATGAGCATCGACCAACACCTCACCACACCCCTCCGCTTCGCCGCCGTTCTCGTCGCTGCGGCTTCGATCGGCTGCGCGTCTGCCACGCCCGTGCCCATGGACCCGTCGCAGGCCATCGAAACCAAGGACGGCTACCGGCAG
>DASXWF010001341.1:0-4753 GCA_036503835.1 Polyangiaceae bacterium
AACCGGCTCGACATCGACCCCGGCGTGTTTCGCCTGAAGAGCCGCAAGCCGGAGCGCTGACGGCTCAGAAGAGTCCGGCGCGTCTCAGGCAATGGAGCAAGAGGCTCACGACGACGCCGGCCGCCATTCCGAGCAAGACGAGCCTCGCGAGAGATGGCGCGCGGCTGCGAGCGGGCGCGAAACCATCGGACCCGGTCAGCGGCGTATCGGCATGAGTGTCGCCCGGGGCGGGCGCTCCCGCGAATGACGGGATCGGCGCTCGCTGCTCCGGCGTGGACGTGACGGCGGCCAGCGCTCTCGCGTCGGCGAACGGCGTCAGCGAGACGGCCAGCGCGGCGGCGTCGCCCGGCCGATCGGCGGGGTCCTTGCGCAGCGCGCGCATGACGGCCGCCGCGAGCTCGGCGGGTACCCCCGGTTCGAGCTCCGCGATCGGCCGGGGCGGCTCTCGGACTACCGCGCGGGCCAGCGCGGACGGGTCCCGCGCCTCGAACGGCAGGCGCCCCGTCACGAGCTGGTAGGCGATCACGCCGAGCGACCACACGTCCGAGCGCGCATCGACGTGCTTGGCCGAGCGCAGCTGTTCGGGCGACATGTAGGCCGGCGTGCCGAGGCTCGAGTTCGTCTCCGTCACGCGCAGCGCGCTGGCGAGATCGAACTTCGAAATGCCGAAGTCGAGCACCTTGACCCGCCGCTCGCCCGCTTCGTCCACCAGGAACAGGTTGTCCGGTTTGAGGTCGCGGTGGACGATGCCGTGCCGGTGCGCCGCGTGTGCGCCGCGGGCGGCCTGCACGACGTAGCTCATCGCCTCGGGCAGCGGGAGCTTGCCGCGGGCGCCGAGCTCGCTGGCGAGGCTCCGCCCGTGCAGGCGCTCCATCACGAAGAACGGCGTTCCGTCGGCCAGCGTCGAGACCTCGCTCACGCGCACGACGTGCGGGCTCTCGACCTGTACCAGCGCGCGCGCCTCGCGGCGGAAGCGAGAGAGAGCGCGCGGGCGCGCCACGAGCTCGGGCCTGAGCAGCTTGACGGCGACTTCCGCTCCGGAGCGCAGATCGCGAGCGGCGTAGACACGGCCCATGCCGCCTTGGCCGAGCAGCTGGAGGACCCGGTAGCGGTCGCCGAGCGACGCTCCGGGCGAAAGCGCCGGGATGTTTCGTTCCTCCACGACAGAACCGCCGCAGCCGGCCGCGACAGGGGCACGCCTAGCGCCGCATCGAAACGTTCATCAAGAGCCCCAGACCGACCATCATCGTGACCACGCTCGACCCTCCATACGAGAACAACGGCAGCGTCACGCCGACCACCGGCAAGAGCCCCACCGCCATCCCGACGTTGAACACCACGTGCCAGAAGAGATTGGCCCCGACCCCCACCGCGATCGCCGCGCCGAAGCGGTCCTTCGCCTGGGAAGCGACGTGAATCGCCCAGATGCAGGCAAAGCAGTAGAGCGAAAGCAGCGTGACCGCGCCGACGAAGCCCCAGTCCTCGCACAGCACCGCGAACGGGAAGTCCGAGAACTGATCGGGCAGGAACTGGAACTGGTTCTGCGTGCCCTGCATGAAGCCCTCCCCGAACAGCTGGCCGTTGCCGATCGCCGTCTGCGACTGCAGCGCGTGCCAGCCGGCGCCGGTCTTGTCGTTCTCGGGGTTCATGAAGCTCGTCACCCGCTCCTTCTGGTACGGCAGGAGCAGGAAGTTCCAGGCGAGCGGTACGGCCGCTCCGGCGATCACGACCAGGGTGAGCAGGCTGCGCACGCGGATGCGAGCCATCGCGAGCATCGATGCGGCGGTCAAAACGTAGATCAGAGAGGTCCCGAGATCGGGCTGCGCCATCACGAACGCGACCGGCACGACCGTGAGCAGCGCGGGCGGGACCAGGTCGAGCAGCGTGCGCGGCTCGACCTTGGGGTCGTTGTGCAAATAGCGCGCGAGCGCGAGGATCAGCACGATCTTCATGAACTCGCTGGGCTGGAAGTTGAAGCTGCCGATCGCGATCCAGCGCGACGCGCCGCGGATGTTGCGAGCCAGCACGAACACGAGCGCGAGCGCGACCAACCCCCCGAAGTAGGCGACGATCGCGAGGCGTTCGAAGCTCCGGTAGTCGATGGAGGCGACCAGGATCGCGAGCAGCGTGCCGACCACGATCCAGTAGATCTGCGATACGTAGATGTCGGCGAGCTGGACGCGCTGGGCGTCGTCGGCATAGACGCTGGTCGCGCTGTACAGGTTGACCAGCCCGAACGTGATGATGGCCATCACGGCGGCCAGGAGCGCCGTGTCGATGCCCGGTGAGCCGCGGAACGTGATGCGCCCGCGCATGCTCACAGGTTCCCCTGAAGCGGCGCGGAGCCCGACGCACGCGCCGAGAGCCGCTCAGCCTTGAGTTTCATCCAGTCACGCACGATGCGCATGGCCACGGGCGCCGCGTTCTCGCCGCCGCCGCCGCCGTGCTCGATCAGCACGATCACCGCGATTTCGGGCGAACTCGAGGGAGCGTAGCCCGCGAACCAGGCGTGAGCGCGATTGAAGTACCAGACCTTCCCGGGGTCGACGCCGCGCGGCGTGACGTGCGTCACCTGCGCGGTGCCGGTCTTGCCGGCGAGATCGACGCCCTCGATGCGCACGGCGTTGGCGGTGCCGCGCTTCTCGGTCACCACACCTTGCATCGCCGACTTGACCAGCGAGAGGTGGTCGGGCTTGAGGTCGACGATGCGCCGTACGCGCGGCGGGAACTCCTGCACCACCGTGCCGTCGCTGGTCTCGATGCTGCGCACGACCTGCGGCTGGTACACCGTCCCGCCGTTGGCGAGCGCGGCGTAGGCGAGCCCGAGCTGCAAGACCGTCACCGTCGACGCACCCTGGCCGATCGCCGAGAGCACCGTGAAGCCGCCGCGGAACGCCTCCTTGTAGCGGCGCGTGTACCAGCCGCGCGTCGGCATGCGCCCGCGCGCCTCCGGATTCACGCCGATGCCCGTCTTCACGCCGAAGCCAAAATCGAGCCCGATCGAGGCGAGCCGGTCGATGCTGATGCGCGAGCCGAGCTCGTAGAAGTACGTGTTGCACGACTGCACGATGGCGTCGTGCAGGTTGCAGCGGCGGTGCACGCCGGTACACCGAAAGTAGCGCTTGCCGTACTCGAAGCCGCCCCGGCAATCGACCTGCATGTGCGGCTCGACCAGACCGTCGGCGAGCCCGGCGAGCGCGGTGAACGGCTTGTACGTCGAGCCCGGGGGATAGGCGGCCGAAATCGTCTTGTCGAGCGTCGGCTTCAGCGGATCCGCGTAGAGCTTGGTGAACGCGTCGCTCACGGCCTTGCTCCCCTGCCCTCCAGACACCACGTTCGGGTCGAGGCCCGGCTTGGAGGTGGCCCCGAGGATGCGCCCCGTGCGCACGTCCACGACGACCGCCGCTCCCGCGAGCTGCCCGCGCATGGCGCGGTCCATGGCCTCGACGAGCTCGATGTCGATCGTCAGCGAAACGTCGCGGCCGGGGATCGGCTCGACGCGCCGCGGCTCCTCCAGGTACTTGGCTTCGAGCGCCTCCGGATCGAGCCTGCGGTTCGCCCCGCGCACGGTCTTGCGCAGGCCACGCTGCCCGCGCAGGTAGCTCTCCCAGCGGCGCTCCACGCCGATCGCGCCCGTGCGATCGCCCGCTCGATAGCCGCGATCGGCGAGCGAACCGAGCTCCTCCCGGTTCACCTCCCGCATCGTGCCGACCATATGGGCGCCGAGCGCGCCATAGGGGTAGTAGCGCACCGGCGACGGCGCGACCTCGATGCCCTCGAGCTCGCGACCGTGCGTTTCGAGATAGGCGACGGCGTCGCGATCGATGTCGACCTTGACCAGGATCTGTTGCTGGCGGCGCCGGTCCTTGGGGTCG
Organism: Polyangiaceae bacterium; assembly: GCA_036503835.1. GTDB lineage: Bacteria > Myxococcota_A > Polyangia > Polyangiales > Polyangiaceae > PMG-095. Next base: position 3,876 of record DASXWF010001341.1, read on the forward strand.
AGCGCGCGGCGCTCGTTGATCTTCTGCTCGAGCGTGGTTCGCTCCTGATCGTCGAGGCGCGCCAGACGGGCGAGCAGCGGCCAGGCCTTCTCCATCTCGAGCCGCGAGGGCGTGACGTACACGTTGTAGGCCGGGCGATTGGCGGCGAGCACCCGGCCCAGCGCGTCGCGGATCACGCCGCGGGTCGTCGCCAGGTAGCCTTCGCGCACGATGTTGCGGCGCGCCTGCGCGCGATGCACGTCACCCTGTACGAGCTGGAGCTGGAAGAGCCTGCCGACCAGCACCACGAACGCGGCGATCACGGTGAGCACCATCCAGCGGTAGCGCCGCCGGAATTCGCCCACGTCCGAGCGCTGTACGAAGAGGCGCATCGATACTGCCTCAGCTTTCCGCCGGCCGCACCGGCGCGGCCGTCTGGCGCAGCAGGCTCGCCAGCCGGAACACCGGCGGCGAGAAGAGCGCCGTCGCGAGCGAGCGCGGCAGCACGATGCTCGCCACCTCGACCGGCCTGCGCGTGTCCTCGCCGAACACGGCGAGCAGGATCAGCACCATCGCGCCCTCGACGAGCGAGAACGCGAGCGCGAGGGACATGCGCGGCAGCGCCGTCTGCGCGCTGAGCCTCACGCCGGCCACGCGCGCCAGCCACCAGACCGAGACCGAGATGAACGTGAACAGGCCGATCGGCGCGCCGCTCAAGAGGTCCTGGGCGTAGCCGATGCCGAACGCCAGAAGCGCGCCGCGCGGCGCCGACAGCTCGTACACGCCGAGATAGATGATGAGCGGCAGCACCAGGCTGGGCGTGGCGCCGTGCACCCAGCGCGGGCCGACCAGCGATCCGACCGGACCGATCAGCCGGTGCAGGTTCGCCTGCACCAGGA
>DASXWF010001342.1:0-2821 GCA_036503835.1 Polyangiaceae bacterium
TTCCTCGTCCGGCCCCGCGCTGAAGTGAAAGAGTCGCCCGCCCTGGCGAGCCGTGGACAGGTCGCGCACCCAGACGGCGACGCTCGCGGCGGAGAGTCCGCGGAAGAGCCCCGGCGGCAGCTCGATCCAATCGGTGTTGTCCGCTTGGTTGCGGATGCCGACGGCACGCCCGTGTCGCCCCTCCGGAAAGCTGCAGGTGCCGGCGCAGGTCGCGGGCTTGCTCGAGTCCACGGCGTTCGCGACGACGGGGCCGCTGTCCTGGTCGAACGGAAAATGCGCCGCCAGCCCGGCGCTGCCTGCGCTGCCTCCACCCTCGCCGCCGATTCCGCCGCCGTTTCCTTCGCCGCTTTCGCCAGCCGTTCCTCCGCTGCTCGGCGCCGCACCGCCGGCGCCACCCGAAGTTACGTCGCGCCCGCCGGTCCCTGCGCTCGGCGTTCCACCGCGCCCGCTCGCGCCCGCGCTCGTCGCGCCGCTCTGACCGCCACCACCTGCGCGGCTGCCGGCCGACCCACCGCTCGTCGCGGAGCTTCCCGCGCCGGCGCCCGCCGCCGTCCCACCGACTCCGGACGTTCCCGCGGAAAGAGCTCCACCGGCCCCGCTCGCTTCGCCGAACACCTCCTCCTCACTCGGCATCTGGAGTGAGCATGCGGCGACCAGGATCAGTACGAAGCAGCTAGTAGCACTCGGCCTTGTACGTCTTGATCCCATCGGCGCTGAACGTGTAGGGCGGATTGCAGTTCTTACTTTTCTTTTTGGACGCGGCGCGCGGTGCCGAGCTCGCAACGTTCCGCTGCCGCGCCGCGCGAGGCTGTTCGCCGTTCGGAGAAGCGCTAGCGATCGGAACCGGCGCCGCGCTCGCTTCGGACGGCGCCTTCGCTTCGGGTTGGAGCACGAGCTGCATCGCCAGGTCGTTGACCAGCGCCAGCTCTTTGCGCTGGGTGACGAAGCCTTCGGCGCGCACTTCGAGCAGCACCTTGCCCGACGACGGCGAGCGCCGGACAACGGCGCGATCCGTTCCGACGCTTCGGCCGTCGAGATAGATCGCCGCTCCGCGCGGCAGCGCCTCGATCTCGAGCGCCACCGTTCGCTCCGGCGCGGCGGCGGCGACGGGCGCAACGGGCGCAGGCCGGCGCGTCAGGAAGAGCGCGGTACCCGCCAGCGCGCAGCAGAGTGCGGCGACTCCCCAACCCCGGAACCTCGCCTTGGTCCGCACCACCCCGGACACGACCGAATCACTGCGGGTGACCGGGCCGGTGCTCGTCCTCGCCGGTTCCTCGGCCCCGGGCGGCACGACGGGCGTCGCGCGCAGCGCGTCTTTGACCCTGAGCTCCTGCGCGCGGCGCTCGTCCCCGAAATGAGCGGCCATGAATGCGGCGAGGTCGCGGGGCTGCGCCAGCCAGCCCTGTTTCGCGAGGGCGGCGTCCAGGGCCGCCTGCATTTCCTGCGCGGTCGCAAAGCGATCCGAGCGCTCGGCGGCCGTCGCGCGCGCCACGATGTCGAGCAAGGCGCTCGGGACCTTGCCTTCGAATCCTTCGAGCCTCGGGATCGCCCCGCTCGCCAGGCTGCGAAACACCTCCGTCTCGCTCATGCCTCGCCACATTCGCTTGAGCGCGATCGCCTCCCACAGCATCACGCCGACAGCGAACAGATCGGCGCGCCGGTCGATGTCGGGCTCGGCGAGCAGCTGCTCGGGGGGCATGTAGTGGATCTTGCCTTTGACTACGCCCGCCCGCGTGACCTCGTCGCTCGGCGCCGCGACCTTGGCGATGCCGAAGTCCACCACTTTGACGACGCCGTCGTGGAGCACCATGACATTCTGCGGCGACACGTCGCGGTGCACGGCGTAGAGCGCGGCGCCGTCGAGGTCCTGAAGCTCGTGAAAATGGTGCAGGCCGGCGAGGACCTGGGAAAGCACGTACGCGCGCAGCGGCAACGCCAGCTCCGCGCCGGCTTCCTTCAGCAGCCGCGAGAGAGAGACGCCGTCCAGGTACTCCATCACCATGGCGGGCGCGTCGTCGTAGTCCGCGACCTCCAGCACCTGAACCACGTTCGGATGGTTCAGCTGGGCCGAAAGCTCGGCCTCGCGCCGAAACGCAGCTCGAAGCTCCGGATCGCCGCAGAACTCCGGATTGAGCACCTTCAATACGACGAGCTTGCGGATCCCGGACGCGAGACTCTCCGCGAGATGGACGCGAGCCATGCCGCCGCGCCCGAGCTCGAAGAGCTGACGGTAGGCGCGGCGGAGCACCCGCGTCCCTTCCCGAGTCGTCGCGATCATGGACCCACGGGCGAGTATACTTGAGAATCCGCCGAGTTGTCGCGATCGCGCGAGGAGCGGTGCGTGCGCCTAGCACCTGCCCCTACATGGAGGTCCATGTACGCGCGACGAGATGTGTCGGGACGATTGCGCGCGCGTGGTGCGAGCGAGCCATCGCCGCTGATTCACGCGGCGCGCTCTTCGCGGCGTTGCTCTCGCGGGCTGCCTCCGCGTATCCTGTCGTTCACCCTTCGGGGTGTCACCCACCGAAGGACGGCATGGCGCGGGAGCGGGCGAGAACGCGGAAGGTCCGGGGAGCGGCAGCGGCGCTCGCGCTGCTCTTGCTCGTAGCTCCGCGTGGCGCGCGCGCCGACACCGAGGCGTGCGTGAACGCGCACGCGAACGGCCAGCGCGAGATGAAGGCGGGAAATCTCGTCCGAGCCGGTGAGCTGTTCGCCGAATGCGGCGCCACGCCGGGCTGTCCCGGTCCGATCCGCACCGAGTGCGCGGACTTCTACGCCGCCGTGGAGCAGAGCATGCCCACGGTTCTCTTCGGCGCCAAGG
>DASXWF010001343.1:0-27681 GCA_036503835.1 Polyangiaceae bacterium
GCACTTGCCCCGCGGTACGAGGCTTGCTTCTCTCGTCCCTCGCCATGCGCCTGATCAGGATTTTCTCCAGTGCCTTCTGTCTTCTGGTCGCCGCCACCGTGGGCTGTGGCGGCTCGTCGTTCAACTCGGCGGAAGACGGCGGGGAGGCAGGTGAAGGCGGAAGCTCGAGCTCCGGAAACGGCGGCACGGCGAGCGCCGGCAAAGGCAGCGGCGGCAAGAGCAGCGCCGGGAGCTCCGCCGGCGGCAGGACCGGCAGCGGCGGAGCTGCAGCGGGACAGGGCGCGAGCGCCGGGAACGTCGCCCCCGCTGGTTCCGGAGGTCAGGGCACGGGCGGCAACTCCGGCGAGACCAGCGGCGGAACGAGCGGTGCAGTCGGCGGCAGCGCCGGAAGCTCGAGCGCGGGAGAAGCGGGCACCGCCGGCGCCGCCGGGCAGGGGCCGGACTTGTGCACGTTGCCGCCGGAGAGCGGTTCTTGCTCGGCCGCCTTCGAGCGCTGGTACTTCAACCCGACGCGCGGCGTGTGCGAGACCTTCACGTACGGGGGCTGCGGGGCGAACGAGAACAATTTCGAGACCCTCGAGGCCTGTCACGCAGCGTGCGCAGGACACGGCGCGGTGGACGTCACCTCCTGCACGAGCCCGACCGAGTGTGTCGTCGCGCAGGCTCGTTGCTGCGGCATGGGTGCGCCCTCCACGCTCGGGGAAGTGACCGCGGTGAACGCGAACCACCTCACGGAGTACACCGCGCCGTGTGCTCTCGTCGACTGTGCGTCGGCGCCCGGTCCCATCCCGGCGTACTTCGGCGCAACCTGCGACGCTGGACACTGCCGGGCGTTCGACCTGCGGGCGACCGACCTCGTCACCTGCAGCGCGCCCGCCGATTGCAGGCTTCGCGCCGGCCTCTCGTGCTGCGAAGGTTGCACGGCCAACCCCGACGAGTTCGTGGCCATCCGCAAGGATGCCGAGCTGAGCGCCCTCGTCTGCGGAGCGATTCTCATCCCGTGTCCGGGCTGCGCTCCCGTTCTGCCGGAGGATCTCGCCGCCGACTGCCTCGACGGACGCTGCGAGGTCACCGCTCTGGGCATGCCGCTCGACTGAGAGGGACCGCGTTTTACCCCCGGCCAGGGGGGTGATAGAGGTATGAGGTTCGCGGCTAGGAGATTCGTTGGCGAAAGACGAGAAACGCCTGCCGACGACCGTGCGGGCGGGGTCGCCTGATTCGGTGCTGAGGGAGGTCGCTCCTCCCGGCTCGGAGCCACGCGCGCTCGGCAACGGGGAAGCCTTGCGGACCGGAGTCCGGCTCGCCGACGGGCGCTTCGAGATCGTGCGCCGGCTCGGGGAAGGCGGGATGGGCGTCGTCTACGAGGCGTTCGACGCGGAACGCCGCGGGCGGGTGGCGCTGAAGACCTTGAACCGCGTCGATGCCGCCAGCATCTACCGGCTGAAGAACGAATTTCGCGCGCTCGCCGACGTGAGCCACCCGAACCTGGTGCGGCTGCACGAGCTCTTCGCGGACGAGCGGGCCTGGTTTTTCACGATGGATCTGGTGGACGGGCAGCCGTTCGACCGCTTCGTCGAGGTGGAGCGCGACGCGGGGGCCGGGGCCGGCCCGGGCGAGGCGCCGTGGCTCGGCCGCTTGCGCGAGGCGATGACGGAGCTCGTGGCCGCGGTCTCGGCGATCCACCGAGCAGGAAAGCTCCACCGTGACCTGAAGCCGGGCAACGTGATGGTGCGGAGCGACGGGCGCGTCGTCGTGCTCGACTTCGGGCTGGCCGCGGATCCCGAGCTCGGCGGGATCGGACAGACCGTGCTCGACGGGCGGCTCGCGGGAACGCCGCTCTACATGGCGCCGGAGCAAGCCGCCGGACGCGAGGCGACACCCGCGAGCGACTGGTACGCGCTCGGTGTGCTGCTCTTCGAGTCGCTCACCGGACGCGTTCCCTTCGACGGCTTCGTCGGCGAGGTGCTGGTCGCGAAGCAGACCTCGGAGGCTCCGCGCGTGGCGGAGCTCGCGCCCGGCGTTCCGGAGGACTTGAGCACGCTCTGCAACGAGCTTCTGGCGCGCGATCCGCTGCGGCGACCGGACGCGGAGGCTCTGCGCCGCCGTCTCGGCAGCGCTCCCGTCCCATCGACGCGATTCTCGAGCGCTCCGCCGGCAAAAAACCCCGATCTGGAGGGGCGCGACGCGGAGCTCGCAGCGCTGCGCGAGGCGTATCGGGCCTCGCTCGAAGGCGGACAGCCGGTCGTGCTGATGCTCGAAGGCGAGAGCGGCATCGGCAAGAGCACGCTGATGGCCGCCTTTCTCGACGAGCTCCGCCACGACACCCCCGCCGTCGTGCTGCACGGTCGCTGCTACGAGCGCGAGACGATGCCGTTCAAGGCCTTCGATGCGGTCGTGGACGAGCTCTCGCGCTACCTGCGCAGGCTCGCGCCCGAGGACGCCGCCGCGCTCACGCCGCGCGAAGCCTGGGCGCTCACGCGGCTATTTCCGGTGCTCGGGCGGATCCGGGCGTTCGCCGTGGCGCCCGGACGCGAAGGCGCGGAGCCTCACGAGCTTCGCCGGCGCGGGTTCGTCGCGCTCGGCGAAGTGCTCGGCCGGCTGCGCGACCGCGCGCCGCTCGTCCTCTACATCGACGACCTGCACTGGACCGACCACGAGTCCGTGACGCTCCTGCTGCACCTCCTGCGCCAGGGCGACGCGCCGGCGCTCTTGTTCGTCGGCGGGCGGCGCGACGGCAAGTGCGAGCTCCTGGATCCGCTCTACGACCGGCTCCCCAGCGATATTCGCCTCGATTTCCGGCGGCTCCGTCTGGGACCGCTCGCCGGCGAGGTGGCCCTTCGCATCGCCGGGTCCAACGCGCCGCCCGCGATCGTCGAGGAAGCGCGCGGCAATCCGTTCCTCCTGCGCGAGCTCGCGCTGCGCGGGCGCGATCGCGGAACCGGCAGCGCGGGCGTTGCGAGCGGGGCTTCGCTCACCGAGATCCTGCTCGCGCGTTGCCGCGCGCAACCGGAAGAGTCACAGCGGCTGCTGCGCGCCGTCGCGCTTTCGGGCGGCTCGGTACCGCTGGAGGTCGTGAGACTCGCCGCCGGCGTCGAGCCGCGAGCGCTCGACACGCTGCGCGACGGTCAGCTCGTCCGCCAGGGCGCGCGCGTCGGCGAGGTCGAGTGCTACCACGACAAGATCCGCGAGGCGCTCGCCGCTTCGCTCTCGAACGACGAGGCGCGCGCGCTGCACCGCGATCTGGCGCGCGCCTGGGAAGCTGCGAACCGCGCGGATCCCGAGCAGCTCTCCCTCCATTACGAAGGCGCGGGCGAACGACAGCGCGCCGCGGAGCTCGCCGCCGAAGCGGCGGAGCGGGCGCGCGAAGTCTTCGGCTTCGAGCGCGTCGTGGAGCTTCTGACGCGCGCCCTCGAGCTCGGAAGCTTCGACCTGGCCACGACCCAGCGGCTGCGCGTGGCGCGCGCCGACGCGCTCGCGCTTTCCGGACGCAGCCGCGACGCCGCCGAAGCCTGCGTCGCGGCGATGCAGGGCGCAGGGGCCCTGGAGGCCACGGATCTCGCGCGCCGGGCGGGCGGCTTCTACCTCCAGGGCGGGTGGCTGGAGGAAGCGATTCCGCTCGTCAACCGGGGGCTCGAACCGCACGCGTTGAAGCTCCCGCTCACCGAGCGCGGCGCCCTCGCGGCCCTCGCCTGGGAACGGGCACGCGTTCGGGTGCGCGGGCACACTCCACGCACCGGCCGGCGCGACGAGACGGCCGTTCGCCGCTTCGAGGCCGCCGAGGCGATCGCGTTCGCCCTCCCCCGCCAGGAACCGCTGCGCTACGCGGCCCTCGCGTCGCACCTGTTTCGCATCGCGCTCGACTCGGCAGACGCGGCGCTCGTCGCGAAGGGCCTGGCGCTCGAAGCCTGGACCCAACAGCTGCTCGGCACGCCCTACGCGGAGCTCCGCGCCTTCGCGGAAAAGGCGCAGATCTACTGCGACCGCGACGGCGACCCGCGCGCGCAGTTCTGGCTCGCGCTGAACGTCGGCAACGCCGAGCTGCAGCGCCACCCCGCCGCCGCCCTCGAGCACTTCGAGCGCGCGAACGAGATCCTCGTGACGCATCCCCATCCGAGCATCTCGTTCCTGACGCCGATCGTGGCCTGGAGCGTGCTCAACGTGCAGTGTCTGCGGGGATTTTTCCGCAGCAGCGCGCGTGAGGTGCCCGCCCTGCTCGACGACGTGTGGGCGGGCGACGACCGCGGCGTGGCGCCGTTCCTCGCCGGCGGCCCGGGCGCCATCGCGCGCGTCGCATCGGGCGACATCGTCTCGCTGCGAGCCGACCTCGAGCGGGCGCGCGACGGCTGGCGCAAGGACTACTTCACCTGGCAAGACATCATGCTCACGCAGGGCTCGCTCGCGCTCGAGCTCCACGCCGGCAACGCCGGCAGAGCGCGCGACGTCGTCTCGGCGCTCGAGCAGAAGCTCGCCCGTTCGCTCGCTCGCCACGCGGCGCCCGTTCGCGCGTACGTCGAGTACCTCCGCGTCTGGGCCACGCTCGCTCACGTGCGCGAGCTCGCGCCGGGCAGCGAGCGCACGCGCCTGCTCGACGCCGCGGCCACCTCGCTCGAGTTCTTCCGTTCGATCGGCGCCCTCTCCGCGATCTGGTCGGCGCCGCTCGAGCCCGCCGTCGAAGTGCTCCGCGGTCGCAAGGACCGCGCGGTGAAGCTCCTCGGCGACGTGGTCGCCGATCGGGGCATCGCCGAGCGCCTTCCGGTCTACGCGGTGTACGCGCGGCGCGCGCTCGGTACGTTCACGGGCGGCAGCGAGGGAGAGAAGCTCGTGCAGGAGGCCGACGCCTTCCTGCGCGAGCGCGGGGTCGTCGATCCCGAGCGCTTCGTGCAGAGCACCGCGCCCGGCCTCAGCGGCTGACGGCGGCGCCCGGACGGGTGAACACCAGGTAGATGTAGAGACAATCGAACAGGAAGATCGTCACGCACAGAAACGTCAGAAACGCGAGCGTCTGGAGCTCCGGATCGATCGAACCCACCACCCAGTGACATTCGATCGACGTACCGAGCGTTCCGAGCATCTTGAACACGGCGCCCGCGCGCGAGAGCCCGCGCCCGCTCTCCCGGCGCGCGAAATAGAAGAACACGAACAGGATGCTCATGATCAGATTGACGCCGAACGCGCCCACGAGCCCGAGGCGATCGCGGTACGAATCCACGAAGGCGTATTGACCCCACACGCCGAGGGCGAACGTCACGACCACCACGGCGTGGAAGTAGCGCGCGATCTCGGGAATCGTCTGCTCGGCGCGGCCCCAGCGCCAGAGCTGGTACACGAGCAGCACGTCGATCGCGAGCCAGGCCCGATCGAACAGGTGCCAGAGCGCGACCGGATTCGGGAACACGAACGAAGCCAGCAATTCCCAGCCGAAATTCAGGCAAATCGCCACGAGCGGCAGGCCGTAGCTCTTGTCGGCGAAGCAGCGCTTCAGGATGAACAGGTACGCGAGCACCCAGAACACACAGCCGGCCGCCCCGATCAGGTTGTACCAGGTCAGCGGATTGAAGGCGGGGTTCGTCGGATCGACGCTGTAGATCGGATGCATGGCGGCTCAGCGCTGGGCCTTCCCGAACAGACCCGCGAGCGCGCGCCCGAACCATTGCCACAGTCGCGCCCAAAACGTCGGCTCCTCCGCGCCCTTCAGCCCCCAGCGCCGGTGGAGCTCGAGCGGAATCACGAACGGCGCGCTCTTCCCGCCGAGGTCCACCTTCACCATCCAGGAGATGAAGTGAACGCTGAAGGCACGAGCCGCGCGCTCGAACGCGGGCGACTCGCGCATCAGCCACTCCTCCCCCTTCGCGAGCAACTCGAGCGCGTCGACGGCCAGAATCTCCAAGCGGTGCTCCGGGATCCCGAGGTAGCTCGGCACCGGATCCGGCAGGAAATGCCGCATCAGCGCCGCGGGCAGCTGTCTCAGCACCGGCAGCTCGCTGTTTCGCTCCATCAAGTCGAGCAGCGCCCGGGTGAGCACGCGCCCTTCCTCGCTCGGCGCCACCTGTCGATCTTCGATGCGCTGCTTCAGCGCTTCCGCCTCCGCCATGTCGCGCGGCACGAGGACCTCCTGGAGCCCCATCATCCGCCCCACGACACGCCACGCCGCCAGGTACTGCTCCTTCTGCTCAGCCGAAGGATGTACGCCGAGCTTCGCGAGCCCGTCGAGCGTCCCCCACACGAACGCCGTCAGCGTCCCGGCGAGATCCTCCTGATTGATGGGCAGCCCGAGCTCCGCCGGCCACGGCTGCTTCCGATCGTTCCTGATCAGGTGGCGCACCATCGCGTGCATCAGCCGCACCTTCTGGATCGTGCGCACGCCCCGCCCGCCGGCCTCCAAGCCGCCGGGCGTCATCACGTCGATGACCATCTGCGTCGTCTCGAACAGCCGCTTCGTCGGCCTTTTTTCCAGGTACGCGGTCCGGTGCAGCACCACCACTCCCTTCGCCGCCGCGTACGAAGCCGGCAGCGAATAGCAACCGAGACACATCAGCATCAGCGGCCCGTGCTCGGCGAACAGCTCCTGCCCCTTCTCGATCACCTCCGCGTCCTTGCCCGCGATCGGCGAGGCGGAGTTCAGATACGCGACCACCTCCGGCGGCAGCCCCTCCGGCGGCGGCTGATCGTTCTCGATCAAAGTCCGCAACAGCCGCCGCCCCTCCACCACGTCCCGATCGGCGAACAGCACCTCGATCACGCGATCCGCCGGCGGATCCCCCTTGGTCCTCAGCTCATCCAGCAGCGCATCCGGCCAGCGCGCTCCGAGATCGCCCGCCGAGCTCCCGGTCTTCGTCTCCTCGACTCTGCTCTCCATGTCCGTCCCTCGTGGCGCGGCCGCATCCGCGAACCCACGAGGTTACACCCAAGCTCGCCGGGGTGTCCGGAACAAGCGCGAGAAAAAACGCTATCGCGTCATTCCGAGCGAAATCCGCGAAAGCGGTAGCCGTGCCCGGTCACCGTCTCGATGGATTCGCGATAGGCGCCGAGCTTCTTGCGCAGCGTCCGGATCACTCCGTCCACGACGTTGCTCCCCACGCTCGCCTGCTTCCAGACATGCTCGATGAGCTCGTCGCGCGAGACGACGCGGTGCGCGTTCCCTTCCAGCAACACGAGCGCGCCGAGCTCGAGGCGCGTGAGCCCGATCCGCCGCCCTTCGAGCAAGAGCTCGCAATTGGCCCGATCCAGCTCGACCGCCGAACGCGGCCCGAGCGACGCCAGGGGTCCCCCGCCGAACAACGACGTAACGAGCCCAGCGACATCCTGCCGGCCTTCCCACGGCGGGTGGGCGCGACCCTCCAGGGGCAAGAGCCGGGCGCCCGGAATTCCCGCCGCGAGCCGGCGCCCGGACTCGAACGGCACCGCGCGATCGTCGCGGCGATGCAGCACGAATGCCGGCACGCGGATGCCGTCGAGCACCGCAGCCGCATCCATCTCGTACGTGAGCTCGAGCAGCGACGCAGCCGTCTCGCCGTCGCTCGCCGCCCTCTGCCAGGCGGCGAGCGCTTCGAGCTCCGCGTGCCCCGCGTCCGGCACGAACACGTCCGCCAGCGTGCGCGACGCCATCCCCCAGTGAGCGCGCACGAGCTCGGGCAGGGCACTCCTCACCGCGGGCGACGCGAGCTCGCTCCCCTTCGCGTACGCTCCGTAAAGCACGAGCCGCTCCACGCGCTCCGGCTCGCGCGCGGCAAAGGCGAGAGCCGGAGGCGCGCCGGACGACATGCCGAACAACGACACCCGCGGCACGTCGAGCGCCGCGACGACGCTCGCGAGCTCCGCGACCTCGCTCTCCAGCGAGGGACGCTGCGCGGCCGGATCGCTCAATCCGTTGCCCGGCCGATCGTACCGGACCACGGTAAGCCCGCGCGCGAGGTGGTCGAAGAAGGCGCGAAATGGCGCGTACGCCCAATCGCGTTCCACGTGGCTCACCCACCATGGCGGGCACACGAGCAGCGGGCCCTCACCGTGGACGGCATACGCCACGCGCCCGCCGCAAGCGCTGCGCGCGAAGCGAATCACCGGCTCCGGAGAGCCGCTGGTTCCGGGAAATCGCTCGCTCACGCCTTCCTCATCGACATTCCATTGCATTCTCATGCGGCGGCCCCTGCTCGTCAGCAAGACTTTCGCAAAGCGAGAAGACGCGAAAGGAGCCACCGCCGTGACAGTACGAGCCTTGACCCACGAAGCCCCGAGCATCCCAGCCGTCGAGACCGAACGCGCGCTCGTCCCCCGGCGGGTGGCAATCCCCGCGACCGACGGCGTGAAACTCGGTGGCTACGTCCACGCTCCCCGCGGCGAAGCCCGGCTCAGCGCCCTCATCCTGCCCGGCATCGGCGTGCCCCAGCGCGTCTTTCGCCACTTCGCCGGCTGGCTCGCACGAAACGGCGTTCGTGCCGTCACCGTCGACTACCGGGGCATGGGGGAATCGCTGCGCGAAGGCCACGCCGGCGCGACGCTTTCGATCTGGGCGAGCCGCGACGCCGTCGGAGCGCTGCGCTTCGCCGAAACCTTCGGCGCTCCCGTCGTACTCGTCGGACACAGCTTCGGTGGCCAGCTCCTCGGCTTCTCGGACGAGTTTCGCCGGGTGCGCGCGGCGGTCCTGGTCGGCTCGCAGTTCGGGCAGGCGCGTCACTGGGACGGCTTCGCCCGTCTCAGGATCGCCGCCTACTGGCGCCTGATCCTACCCGCGGCGACCACTTTCTTCGAAAGCGTGCCCGGCTGGACCGGCCTCGGCGAAGCGCTCCCGCGCGGCGTCGCGCGCGAGTGGGCGCGCTGGGGACGCACGTACGATTGGCTGCTTCCTCACGTGGACGGTGCGCGTGAGCGCTACCGCGCTTTCGATCGACCGATCCGCGCCTACGCGATGCAGGACGACGCCATCGCTCCGCCGCGGTCGATCGCCGACCTGCTCGCGCGCTTCGAGTCCTCACACGTGGACCGGCGCGACCTCGCACCGTCGGACCTCGGCCTGAAGAAACTGGGACATCTCGGGCTGTTCAGGCCGGGCCCCACGCAACGAATCTGGCGCGAGATTCTCGACTTCGCCGTCGAGAATGCGGACCCGACGACACCTCGGTAGTCGATCAGGAAATCACGGCTCGTGGACCAACCGTGAATTCCGTTACCTGAGTCGCCGAGCGGAATCACGCATCGGAGATGCGACAAAATGCACCGATCGTCGCTACTCGCGTGACGCTACCCCAATCCCGTGTGAACCTGTAACGAACCCGCGGCGCCAAGCGGGATGAGTGCAGGCGCGCTCCGTCGCGTACCACCGAGGCCCTTCCGCGTAAGCATGCCCCGCTTGCCCCCCAGCCCCGTGCTCGATCAGCACAGATTTCACCGTCTGGTCGATGCGCTCGATCACGCGGTCATCTGGGAGTTCGACGACACGGTAGGCGCCTACACGTTCGTCAGCCGGCACTCGATCGTGGTCCTGGGCATCGAGGGCGAGGCGTGGGCCGGCAATCCTCATTTTCTCGAGGAGCGAATCGTCCCCGACGATCGCCCGAAGTTCGCCGAGCTCCTCAACAAGCTGAGGAGCGACCCTGAGGTCAACGACCTGCGGCTCGAACACCGTTGCGTGAAGCTCGACGGCTCGATCATCTGGATGCACACGGGCGTCCATCGCGAGACCGAATACGGCCACTGCCTGCTCCGCGGCGTCAGCATCGACGTCAACAACATCAAGCGCTCGGAAGAGCGCGAGCGCGAGGCGCGGGCGGCCGCCGAGCATGCGCTGCGGGCGCGCAACGAGGTCCTGGCCGTCGTTTCGCACGATCTCAGAACACCGCTCAACAACATCCGGCTCGCGACGACCGCCCTCCGTGAGGCGCCGGATTCCGCCGAGCGCGCCATCCCCGTCATCGAGCGCGCGGTCAAACGTCTCGAGTCGCTCGTCTCGGATCTGCTCGACGCAGCAGCCATTCGAGCCCAGGGACTCACGATCACCCGCACCTCCCTCGACATCGCGACCTTCGTCGCCCAGGTCGGCGAAGACTTTCGTCGCGTCTTCGACGAAAAGCAGGTCACGCTCACGCAGCGCTGCAGCGGCAGCGCCGAAATCGCCTGCGATCCCGGCCGCATTTCACAGGTCGTCGCGAACCTGCTGCACAACGCCCTCAAGTTCACCGAGCCGGGCGGCACGGTGACGTTCGACGCGACGGTGGACGATCTGGAAGTCACCTTCAGCGTCACCGACACCGGCTCCGGCATCGCGCCCGAGGAAATCGACCTGGTCTTCGATCGAGAATGGCAGTCCGAGGAAACGGCCCACCTGGGCTCGGGCATGGGCCTCTACATCGCGAAGGGCATCGTGGTCGCCCACGGCGGGCGCATCGGCGTGACGAGCGAGGTCGGACGCGGCAGCACGTTCACGTTCACGCTGCCTCGCCGCTGAGCCCCGGTCACGTCGCGCGCCGCAGGAACACGGCGGTTTCCGGGCAACCGCTCCTGAACTCCCAGGAGTCGCGAACGCCAGGCGGCGCAGAGCCGCGCGCCGCCACCTCGAAGCCGCGCTGGAGGAAGAACTCCCGCGCCGTCGTCGTCAGAAGATAGACGGAGCCGCACTCGAGCTCGCGCGCACGACGTACCGCGGCCTCGACGAGCGATCGTCCTACGCCCGTTCCACGACGCTCCGCCGCAACGACGACCGTCCGGAGGAGCGCGTCGATGCCGTAGAGTTCGAGGCCCGCGCTCGCGATGACCGCGCCCGCCTCATCGGCAACGAGGAAGCTCTCGATACTCTCCGCGATTCCGGTCTCCGGCAGCTCCGCCTCCCGAGCGAGCTCGAGCACCGCAGCCAAGTCCAAGTGCGTGGCCGCGCGGATGAGCAAGGACCCGCTGGCTCTCGTCGACACAGTCATGAGGACTCGGCCGTGTAGTAGTGGAAGTTCTGCTGATCAACAAATCGTTCGGCTCCGCGACTGCCAGCTCCGCGACTGCGCACCACCCTTGTGCCAGGTTGAGCCAGGCAGCGGCGTCCCTGTCGCGGAACAGGGTCGGCCGGCTCGAATCATCGTCCAATCTGCGATGGGCGCGCCGTTTGCAGAGTCGGAACGCAATGGTCCGAAACGTCGCCGGAGTTTGCCTGGGAGCACTGTTGGCCGTGGCTGCTTCGAGCTGCGGCGGCAGCAGCAGCCGCGAGGACGCGGGCGGAAGAAGCGGGAGCAGTGCCGGCTCGATCGATTCCGCCGGTCGCGATGGGGAAGGCGGTTCGGATACAGCCGGGGCCGGCGAGAGCGGCTCGAGTGTCGGCGGATTGCCGGGAGCGAGCGGCGGCGGAGCCAGCGGTCGCAGCGCGCAGGCTGGACAACCTTCGGAACCCGAAGGTGGAGCAGCGCCGGGCGAAGCGGGGCAGAGCGGCGCCGGCGGCGCTGGTTCCTCCGGCTTGGGCGGTGCGGGCGTTGCCGGGCAGGCCGGCGCGAACCCCAATCCGTTCTCCTGTGGCACGGCGACGCCCGTCCTCGATCCGTCAACGGGTCTCGAGCAGTGCAGCGCCGGCTACGTGAGGCGGACCGGCCCTGCGAATTGCCCTTCGATGGTCCCGCGCACGGCGGCGGTCAGCGGCTACGACGAGACGATCGACGAATGCCAGTTCGATGCCGACTGCGCGGACACGGACTCGCCGTACGCCCACTGCGGCGTCAAGGAGGGCGGCTTCGCCCGTGTCTGCGTGGACGGGTGCGTCGAGGACGGGGATTGCAGCAGCGGCCAGGTCTGTCGCTGCGGCGATCCGGTTGGACGCTGCGTGCCTGCTACCTGCTCGACGGGTACGGACTGTGGGTCCGCCTTCGACTGCGCCGAGTATCAGGCCGAACCAGGCTGCTTCAGCGCCCAATTTGCCTGTCAAACCCCGGCCGACACCTGTGCCAGCGACGCTGATTGCGCCGGTTCCAGCCCCAACCCCTCCTTCTGTCGCTCCGAAAACGGCGCGAGACGCTGCACCATCGTGCAATGCACGACACCGTGAGCGCCGGGGTCATTTCGGACCCGAGGGTGGACCACTTTCCCGAAACCGGTCACTGATGGATCGGTGAACGTGTCGAACGTCCGCGCGCTCCGCCCGGCCCTGCGATCGGTCGGTCCGGATCCGATTCCGGCCGCTCCCACGCTCGACGACGTTTACCGGCGCGACTGCCGCTACGTGGGCGCCGTGATCCTCAGGATTTCCGGCCGGCGCGCGGAGCTCGAGGACCTGATCCAGGAGGTTTTTGCGGAGGCGGCCGCGAGCTTCGACAGGTTGCGCGAGCCCGCTGCAGTGCGGGGATGGCTCGCGACGATAGCAGTCAGGGTCACCCGGCGGCGCCTGCGCCGGAGGCGGCTCTTTGCCCTGCTCGGGCTCGATGCCGGGACCGACTACGAGGAGGTGGCCGGGGCGGAAGCGTCCCCCTTCGACCGCGCGCTGGTCGCGCAGGTCTATCGGGCCCTGGATCAGCTCGGAGTCGATGATCGCGTGGCGTTCGTGCTGCACCACGTCGAGGGCGAGACGCTCGACGCCGTGGCGGCGCTGTGTGGTTGCTCGCGCACGACGGCGAAGCGCCGCATCGCGCGCGCCCGGAACAGCGTGGAACGGAGGCTCGCGGGTGGCTGACGAGTCGAACGCGTTGAGGCAGATCACGCGCGCTCGGGAGCACGTGGTGCCCGATCTCGGTGCTGCAGACGTGGAGCGGCTCGTCGCGGGTGCGGCACGCAGGCGCGAGCGGCGGCGAATTCGGCGCTCGCTGGGGCTCGGTCTGGCGATCGGCGCGGTCAGCGCGTCCGCGTTGTGGCTGCTCGTACGAGCGCCGGCTTTCGATGCGGGAGCGCCAGCGCATGGCTCCGCGTGGGGCGTCGATTCTGCGCGTGCATCGGGACCGCCTGCGGCGTCCGTCCCGTCCACGTCCCCGCCGCAGGCCGCGCGGACGTGGGCGCTGTCCGACCAGTCGCGAGCGACCGCGCTCCATCCGGCGACCGAGGTCGCGATCGAGGAGGACGCTCCCCGGCGGACGCTCGTGCGACTCGAGCAGGGACGCGCTCGCTTCGAGGTGGCGCGCCGGCCGGAGCGCACGTTCCAGGTGCGCGCCGGGAGCGTCACCGTCAGCGTGATCGGTACGGTGTTCGAGGTGGAAGTCGTCGCCGATCGCATCGGCGTCGCGGTGGAGCAGGGCGCGGTCGACGTCGCCTGGGGCGTCGGGCGAAAGCGGCTGGTCGCCGGCGAACAGGGCTGGTTTCCACCGCTCGTCCTGGGCGGCGGCGACGCTCCGTCCGCGAGCGGCACGCCACCGACGGCCGCCGCGCCGGCCCCGCTGCTCGAGCGCAGCGAGCCTGCTTCCGCCTCGCAATCGGGACCGACGAGCGCTCGCGAGCTACTCGCGGAAAGCGACGCCGCGCGCACTCGCGGGGAGCCCGATCGCGGTGCCGAGCTCCTGCGTCGCATCTTGCGGGAGTATCCGAACGACGCGCGCGCGCCGCTCGCCGCGTTCACGCTGGGCCGCCTGCTCCTGAACGAGCTCGGAAAACCCCGCGACGCCGCGGCGACCTTTCACGAGCTCCAGGTGCGAGCGCCTCGCGGCCAGTTCGCCGAGGACGCGCTGGCGCGCGAAGTCGAGGCCTGGAATCGAGCCGCGGAACCGGCGCGCGCGCGCGCCGTCGCGGAGACGTACCTCGAGCGCTATCCTGCGGGGCGGCACGTGCGCCGGGTCAAAGCCCTGGCTGGCCTCGAGTGAACGGCGCTCTCCGTATCGTGCGGCACGGCGCCGCGACCGCGCTTGCGCTCGTCTCGCTCTCCGTCGTCCCGGGTCGGCTTGCGCACGCCGCGTCCGAAGAGGGTGAAAAGGTCGAGCTCCGCAGCTTCGCGTGCGAGCCTGCTTTCGCCGCGGAACTGCAGCGCATCGTTCGCCTCGAGCTCGGCGCGCTCCTCCACGAAGGGCCCGACGGCGATGGCGAGCACGCGCAGCTCGCCGTGCATTGCGAGCCCGAGCTGGCGAGGGTCACTGCACGCGACGCTCGCGGAACACAGCAGGCCGAAAACGATCTCCGCTTCGATGCGTTCCCCGGCGACGCAGCCCCGCGGGCCGTCGCGCTGGCCGCGGTCGAGGCCCTACGCGCCGTGGATCCGACGCTCGCCGCCCGCATCGAAGCCCAGCGCCACGCGGCCCCCGGGGAGCAGACGGCTCGACCGCAGCCGCCGCGGACCGCCGAGCCGATTCCCCGGCGCCCCGCCGCCAGCGTTCGTCCGGGCGCGCCACGAGCCTGGACACGCGTCCTGCTCGGCGCCGTCGCCCGCTATTTCGTCGCGGACCCGCACACGACCGCGTGGGGCGCCCGCGCCGAGCTGAGCCGGCATTCAGCGTCCCCGCTCGACTATGGGTTCGACCTCGAGGGTGCGTTTTCCGAGCGCAGCGTCGAGCTCGGCACCGTCGGTGCGCGCCTGGTTTCCGCGGGTGGGTGGCTCGGATGGCGCGCGGGACAAGGCGACTGGTCCTTCACCGGAGGCGCTGGCTGGCGGCTGGGCGTCGCGAGCCTCGAAGGGTCGTCACCCGATCCGGAGGTGCAGGCGCGGCAGTCCTCACGCATCTGGACGGGACCGCTCGCGCTCGGGCGCGGGGATGCTGCATTCGGTCCCTTCTCGCTGGCGATCGCCTTGGAGGCAGGCTGGGCCGTGGCCGGCGCCGAAGGTCTTTCACGAGGAGCCACCGTCATCGGGGCGCGGGGGCCATGGCTCGCGCTCTCACTGAATCCAGGAATTCGTTTTTAGTGGTCCGCTATTCGCGGATCGTACACTCACCTTACATGCGCTCCTCCTTCCAAGCAGTCCTGGCCGGCACGCTGGCCTGGGCACTCGCGGCTGCCTGCACCACCAAGGACTCCCTGCTGGACCCGGGCGCCGCAGGTTCCGATGGCGGCGCGGATGGGGGCACGAGTGACGGCAGCGGCGGCTCGGCGGCTGGCACAACCGGGGGCAGCGCGGGCTCCGACGGGGCCACGGCGGGCGTGAGTTCCAGCGCTGGCGGCAGAGCGGGGAGCGGAACGGCGGGTTCGGGAAATGGCAGCACTGCGGGTAACGAATCCGGCGGCAGCGGCGCTGAAGGCGGCAGCGGCGCGGGCACGAGCGGAGACGGTTCCGGCGGAACGGCGGCAGGAGCGGGCGGAAGCGTGACCGCCGGTACCGGCGGCACGACTTCGTGTCCTCCCGGCCAGGCGTGGTGCCCGGGCTGCACCCCCGGCAGTGGCACGTGCGCGACGGGTTGCCCCGGCGCAGCGTGCGGGCCGTGCGACATGGTCGAATCACTCGAAGAATGCGAGGGGAGGACGGACTGCCATTCGGTCTTCGTGGACTCGCTCCTGTGCGACTGCGTAGAACCCGGGTGTTGCGCGAGTTTTGCCTTCTGCGCCGACGACAATCTCGTCGATTGCACCGGCGCGAACGCAACCTGCGGAGCCGCGAACCCGTATTGCTCGTCCCCGGCGTACGTCGTGTCGTATTCGGACTTCTGCTCCGAGGGCTGCGTCGCTCCGAAGGATTGCGCTCCCTCGCCGCCGACGCCGTGTCCACCGTCCGTGCCGATCGACGGAGCCGCCTGCGGAGGCGACACCCAGTGCTACTACGACGCTTGCCCCGAAGGCGGACGCGCCATCGCAACCTGCAGCAACCGCGCGTGGAGCGTCGAAACGGGCACCACCTGCACGGTCGAATGCGCCGGGGTCGGCCAGCAGTGCAGCGAGGGCCAGACTTGCCTGGTGCATGCGGGCGGTGCCCTCCTCGTCGAGTGCATCGAAAACGGCTGCGGCACGGGCCCCATCCTCGAAGAATGCGCCGGCAATTGCCCCGTCTTCTTTTCGCTCTACGGCGGCACGACCGCGACCTGCAACACCTGCCCGCAGGGCGGGTGCCCGTAGAGCGTCAGCAGTTCCGCCCCGCGAGCTCCGCGATCAGTGAGCTCAACACCTCGTGATCGACCGGCTTGCCGACGTGCTTCGTGTAGCCGGCCGCGGTGGCCTTTGCGGCGTCTCCCGCTCGAACGAAGGCCGTCAGCGCGATCGCGGGGGTCGTGCCGCCCTCCCTCACCGGCAACGCGCGGATTCGCCCGATCAGCGAGTAGCCGTCTTCCCCGGGCATGCCGATGTCGCTCACGAGCACGTCGGGACGGAAGCTCCGGAAGGCCCCGAAGGCCTGTTCGGCCGTGGCTGCCTGCTCGATCATGGCGCCTCGCTCGGTGAGCGCCGCCCCGGTCGCCGCGCGGGCATCCTCGTCGTCGTCGACCACCAGAATCTTGAGGCAAGAGATGCCGCTGGTCGCCGCGGACACCGCCGGAAGCGGGATCACCGACGGCATGTCCGGAGTGCGAATGGGCAAGGTGATGGTGAACGTCGAGCCGGCGCCCAAGCCCTCGCTCGCCGCGGCGACGGTGCCGCCGTGGAGTTCCACGACGTGTTTGACGATCGATAGGCCCAATCCGAGGCCGCCGATCCGGCGCGTGGGCGATCCGTCGGCTTGTCTGAAGCGATCGAAGACGAACGGAAGGAATGCGGGATCGATGCCCGTCCCCGTGTCCGTTATCGACAGGACGACTTGCGAGTCGTCGTGACGCAGCGTGACCACGACCTTGCCTCCGGTCGGCGTGAATTTCACGGCGTTCGAAAGCAGGTTCCAGACGACTTGCTGCAGGCGCTCGGGGTCCGCGACCAGCAGGACGAACTCGCGCTCAGGCTTGAACTGAAGCTCGATTTGCTTGGCCAGCGCAGACGGGCGCACGACCTCGAGCGCGTCGCGCACGACCGGGACGAGGTCGGTCGGCCGCGGCTCGACCTGGAATTTTCCGGTGATGACGCGGGACACGTCCAGGATGTCGTCGATGATCTTCACCTGGGCGTTGGCGTTTCGATGAATGACGTCGATGGGCTTCACGAGCGCCGGGTCGGTCACGCGATTCTTGAGGAGCTGGGCCCAGCCGAGGATCGAGCTGAGGGGAGTCCTCAGTTCGTGGGAAACCGTCGCCAGGAATTCGTCCTTGGCTCGGCTCGCTTCTTCCGCGCGCTTCGCCGCCCCCTGGGCTTCGGCATACAAGCGCGCGCTCTCGATCGCCGTGCCCGCGCGCTCCCCCAGCGTTCCGACGAGCGCGACGTGGGACGGGTCGTAGCCGAGGGCGCGGTTCTCCCTGAAGAAGGTCATGACGCCGATCAGCTGCCCGCGCAGCATCACGGGCGCGAACAGCGCCGCTCCCGTGACGGCCCGATCGCGAGCCGGGCCCGCGAACAGGCTCGAAATCAGCTCATCCGTGACATTCAGGACTTGCGCTTCGCCCGTGCGCGCCACGTGCCAGGGGCCGAATTCCCGCTCCCTGGCCGCGAGGAGCTCGCGTTCGAGTCGCGCGGCCGAAACCCTGCGATCCGCGTCGACGTGGACGAGGGCGGCCGGCTCGAGCTCACCCTCCCGGAGCAGTGCGACGGAACACCAGTCACCGAGCGCGGGCACGAGGGCACTCGCGAGCGCCTGGAGCATCTGCGCCTCGTCCAGGGACCCGCTCAGCGCCGCCGTCGCTTCCGCGAGCAAGCGCGCGTGCCGCTCCTGCCGGCGTTCGGCGGTGACGTCGTGCCAGATGGTGATCACGAGGTCCGGCTCCCCGCCTCCCCCCGACACTTTGCTGGCGCGCGCGAAGACCCAGCGTTCCTCGCCACTCGAGCGATCGCGCAGGTGGAGAACGGCACTGCCCGACTCGGCCCCGCCGAGCACGCGTGTCATCGGCCGCCGCGAAGGCGGCAACGGCAGGTCGGCCTCGTCGAACACGTCGAACCGTTCCGAGATGGGATCACCGGGGCCGCGCAGGATCACCTCGCGGGATTCGAAGCCGAACAAGCGCACGGCCATGCTGTTCGCGAAGACGACGCGCCCCGTCGAGTCGTGGGCCATGATGACGTCCCCGACCCCTTCGAAGATGACGCTCAAGCGGTCGCTGAGCGCCCGGTAGCGTTCTTCGCTTTCTCGGACCCGCCGCTCTCCCTCCTCCGCCGCGGCGCGCGCCGCCTGCTCGCGCGCGAGCTCTCGGCCTTTCTCCTCGGTCTCGCGCCGAACCGTGAGATCACGCGTGATCTTCGCGAATCCGAGCAGCTTGCCCGAGCCGTCCCGGAGGGCGGTCACGATGGCGTTCGCCCAGAAACGGGTGCCGTCCTTCCTCACGCGCCAGCCTTCGTCCTCGAAGCGGCCGCTCGCGCGCGCCGCCTCGAGCTCACGTGCCGGCTTTCCCTGCGCGATGTCCTCCGGCGGGAAGAACACGGCGAAGTTGCGGCCGATGATTTCGGAGGCCGCATAGCCCTTCATGCGCTCGGCGCCGACGTTCCAGGTCGAAACGCGGCCCTCCACGTCGAGCAGGTAGATGGCGTAGTCGCCGATGTTCTCGACGAGGAGCCGGAAGCGCTCCTCGGAGCGGCGGAGCTCCTGCTCGGATCGACGGAGTTTCTCGTCCGCCATGCGCTTCGCCGTGAGGTCGCGGGTGACCTTGCCAAAGCCTCGGAGCTCGCCGCTCTCGCCTCGAATCGCGGTGATGATGGTGTTCGCCCAGAAGCGCGTGCCGTCCTTGCGCAGGCGCCAGCCCTCGTCTTCTACGCGTCCGAAGTCGCGCGCGGTCCGGAGCTCCTGCTCGGGCTTGCCCGCCGCGCGGTCTTCCGGGGGATAAAATCGCGAGAAGTGCTGTCCGACGATTTCCTGCACCGCGTACCCCATGATCGTCTCTGCACCCCGGTTCCAGGTCGCGACGTGCCCTTCGGTGCTCAGCAGGAACATCGCGTAGTCGGCGACGCTCTCCACGAAGAGCCGGCAGTCGTCCGATGCCAGCGACGGAGCGTGGGGAATTCGTACGAGATTGTCGACTGGCGGAGACATGACGTCCCTCCCGATACCGGCGGCGGCGGCGCTCACACGACCGGCGGGTCCGTCTCTCTTTCGTAATGGCGATGGCGGCCGATCGCTTGTACGAACTTGCGCAACGACGCCTTCACGTCACCGGCCTCGCCGAGGACGACGCCCGGATCGGGTTCCTCGGACGGGAGCAGCGCGGAGACGCCGGCCTTCTCGAACAAGCTCGCCGCCGCGCCCAGCCCCAGCAGGGGCTTCGCGTGGCGGTATTGGTCTTTCAGGAACGCTTCGACGTGACCGATGGTCCCCAGAGCTTCCACGGCTTTCTCGCCGCCCGGGACTGCCACGGCGTCGAACAGGACGGACGGCAGGGTCTCGAAGGTGCCGTCCACGTCAATCGACCCGCCGTCTGCCGTCTCCACCGTGCCGAGGCGCGCCGCCACGTAGCGCGGCACCGCGCCCTCGGCGGTCAAGCCGTCGTGCAGCGCGCGCGCTTCGTCCGCGACGCCGTGCGCAACGAGGACGGCGACCTGGCGAGTGCGGATCGAGCCGTCGCCCGGACGCGCCAGCAGGGAGAGCGCGGGAGAGCGTTCGACCTCCGGTCGCGCCGGGTTCTTCAGCGCGCGCGGGAGCGGCTTCGGCAGCGGCATGCCGAGATCGGCGGCGAGTCCCTTGCCGAGCTCCACGTCGACGTTCAGGAGCATGGCCACGACCCGCTCCCGGATGGCGGGAACCTGCACCTTCGTGAGCTCGAAGCGGAAGGCATTGCGAATGTGCCGTTGCTCGACGGGTGACTGACTGCGGTAGAAAAGCGTCGCTTGCGAGTAGTGGTCGGCGAACCGCTCGGGCTTGCCGCGCACCTTGTCGCCCTCGACGGGCTGCCGGAACGACGTGAAGCCCGCTCCGCCGGCCTGGAAGGGGCAGCCGCCGGCGAGCGAATTGGGCTCGTACGCGACCCGCCCGCGGTGGATCGCCTGCCGGTGCATGCCTTCGCGCTGGTTGTTGTGGACCTCCGCGATCGGCGCGTTGATCGGAATCTCGTGAAAGTTCGGCCCGCCGAGGCGCGAAATCTGAGTGTCGACGTACGAATGGATGCGCCCGGCGAGCAGGGGATCGTTCGAGAAGTCGATGCCCGGCACGACGTGCGCCGCACAAAAGGCAACCTGCTCGGTCTCGGCGAAGAAGTTGTCGGGGTTGCGGTTCAACACCAGCCGGCCGACGGGACGGACCGGCACGAGCTCCTCTGGCACGATCTTGGTCGCGTCGAGCACGTCGAAGCTGAAGCGCTCCGCGTCCTTTTCGGAGAAGAGCTGCAGCCCGAGCTCCCATTCCGGAAATTCCCCCGCCTCGATCGCTTCCCACAGATCGCGCCGGTGAAAGTCCGGATCGGCGCCGCAGATCTTCGACGATTCGTCCCACACCAGCGAGTGGGTTCCGAGCTTCGGGGTCCAGTGGAACTTCACGAAGGTCGACTTCCCGCGCTCGTTCACGAGCCGGAAGGTGTGGACGCCGAAGCCCTGCATCGTACGAAAGCTGCGCGGCAAAGTCCGGTCGGACATCGCCCACATCAGCATGTGGGTCGACTCCGGCATGAGCGACACGAAGTCCCAGAACGTGTCGTGGGCCGTCCCCGCTTGCGGCATCGCGAAATGCGGCTCCGGCTTGGCGGCGTGGACCAGATCCGGAAACTTCATCGCGTCCTGGATGAAGAAAATCGGGATGTTGTTGCCCACGAGGTCCCAGTTGCCCTCGTCCGTGTAAAACTTCACGGCGAACCCGCGCACGTCGCGCGGCGTGTCCGGAGAACCGCGCTCACCGAGCACGGTCGAGAAGCGGACGAAGACCGGTGTGCGCTTGCCCTTCTCGCGAAAGAGCGACGCGCGCGTGACGTCCGTGAGCGGCTGGTAGCACTCGAAGAAGCCGTGCGCCGCCGAGCCGCGGGCGTGCACGATGCGCTCGGGGATGCGCTCGTGATCGAAATGCGTAATTTTCTCGCGAAGGATGAAGTCCTCGAGCAGGACCGGACCGCGCAGCCCTGCCTTCAGCGAGTTCTGATTGTCGGCGACCGCGACGCCCTGATTCGTCGTGATGGCGCGCTCGCTGGCATCCGTCCGCACGCGGTCGAGCGGAAGGTTTCCGGGATTCTGCGAGAGCAGCGGACGGCCCCCGCCGACCTTAGGGGAAGACGTGGTTTCGGTCAGCGTGCTCCCGGTCACGACGGGGTCGGACGGCGGCACGGCCTGGCCTGGCTTCGGCTCGACGGCTGCACGGCCGTGCTCGCCCGCCTTGTTGGCGTTGAACGGCATCTGACGGACGAGCGCGTCCGTGCCCGCCGTCTTGGTCGCGGCGACATCCCCCTGCGCAGGCTGTCTCCTGCGGGCCGGTCCACCCACCGTCTTGCTTTCCTTCCCGCGGCCCCCTCGTCCCCCGTTCACCCGTGTTTCGCCGTTCTTTCGACTGCTCGCCATTCTGCTCCTTCGCCTGATTGGACCCGCGCATTTCGCCGCGGGTCGGCCTCAAGCAATTCTCGAGCCGAGTGGTCGTCGCGTGTCAGCCACCATGCGGGCCGGGAGAACGCGCGCGGGTCGCAAGGCCATGACAAAGTTCCACGAGCGTGGCCGAGTTCCACGCCGCCATCTCGGCGCGAGTGGAGAGCGAGCGTCGCGCAGAGCCTACGTAGACGAACGGAGCTTCCCCTTCGATGCTCCTGGGCTCCGGCAAGACCGTGGCGGGATGCGACAGCCACAAGTGCTCGTTGCTCGTGGCAAGTGCGTAGCGTAGATAGGTGGTTCGCTAGGCATATTTTTGCGGAAGGGTCGAGAGAGCCGAACTTGAGCAACCAGCTTCCCGTCGGGCCCGAAGGGGCAAGCGCGGACGCGGCGATTGCCGATAGTTACGCCTCGTTGAGTGTGGACGAGTTGCAGCGAGCACTGAAGGCGCGCGACCAGGCGCTCGCCGTCGTCGCGCACGACCTGCGCAATCCCCTCAACATCATCGCGGTCAACGCCGAGCTACTGCGAAGCTCCGACATCCCACCGCAACTCCATCGCCGCGTGGAGCAGATCGCCGGCAGCGCGCGGCGCGCCGCGGCTCTCGTCGCGGACTTGCTCGACGTCGCTGCGATTGAATCCGGCAAGTTCAGAGTGAAGGTCGAGTCCGTCGACCTCGCGCTGGTCATTCTCGCGTTCGTGCGGTCTCAACAAGAGCTGGCCGCGCGCTCCTCGGTCATCCTTTCCCTCGACCTCTCGCCCTCGCTCTCGCCCGCCGAAGCCGACGAAGGCCGCCTGCTCGAGATCCTCGAAAATTTGGTCGGAAACTCGCTCAAGTTCACGAAGTCCGGCGGCACCATCACCATCGGTGCCAGGGAAGAGGCCGGCGAGATCGTGGTCTGGGTCCGCGACACCGGCCGCGGCATCGCGCCCGACGTGCTCCCGCGCATTTTCGATCGCTTCTGGAACGCAGAGAACCGCGAGCGCGGAGGGACGGGTCTCGGTCTCGGCATCTGCAAGGCGATCGTCGAAGCTCACGGCGGACGGATCTGGGCCGAGAGCCAACCCGGCGAAGGAACGGCCATCTCCTTCTCGTTGCCTGCCGCTCGCGAGTCGACCTCGGGCGTGAAGCGCCGCCAGCCTGCCACCGTGCTCCTGGTCGACGACACCCCCCAGAATCTCACGTCGCTCCTCGCGATCCTGGATCACCCCGACTACCGCCTGTTGACGGCGCGTTCCGGCCAGGAAGCGCTGCGCATCGCGCTCGAAGAACCGATCGCGCTCGCCGTGCTGGACATCGTCATGCCGGAGATGAACGGCTTCGAGGTAGCGTCGCATTTCAAGTCGATCAAACGCTGCCGCGACACGCCGATTCTCTTCGTGACGGCGCAGGGAGACGATCCCAAGACGGTTCATCAGGCGTACGAAGCCGGCGGCGCGGACTACCTCGTGAAACCGCTCGATCCGGAAATCGTGCGCAAGAAGGTCGCCGTCTTCGTCAACTTGAGCCAGCGCCGCGCGGGCATGCCGGCCGTGTAGCTTCGGCGTGGCTAGAAGCGCCCCCGCATCCCCAGTACGAGGCCGCGCTCTCCGGTCTTCGGTTCGGTGGGAGCCGTAAAGTAGAAATAGGCGCTGCCCCCGAGGAGGCCGGCCGCGAGAACGAGCGAGACGTCGGCGATCAGGTACTGGGTGCCGACGGCGTTCGCGTCCGATTCGGAGCAGGAAGGAGCGCAGGTGTCGCGGAGCTCCTTCTCCTTCGCGCTCCCGCTCGCCGCGAAGTACGCGAAGCTGCCGAGCGCGACGAGAGCGCCACCCGCCAATACGTAGGCGATCGTCTTCCGACCCTGACCCGCGCTCGCCGGTGGAGCATCCGGCGCCATCGGAACCGGCTTCGCCTCTCGGGGAGCCGCGAAGGTTCCGACGATCTCGCGCCCCTTGGCGCCTTCGAGCACGAGAACGGTGACCTTCGTCTCCGCCCCGCTCGCGCGCCGGAAGGTGAAGACGCGCTGCCCGGGATTCACCGGTGTCGCGAGGCCGGTCAGGCGTTCGAGCAGGGGCTTGCCGTCCACATCCACCGAGACGTCCGGTAGATCGGCGCCGCTCTCGTCGCGCGCACCGAGCACGACCGTCGACGTTTTCGGCTCCAGCTCCTGCAGGAAGCCCGTGCATTCCTGGCGGATCGGCCTGGGGCAGCTCGGATCCACGCAGCCCTGAAAGAGCGCCACGGCGCCGACGTAGTCGCCGTCGTCGCGGCGGATCTGCCCGTTGCCGTGCGCGTCGACACACGCGGTCACGTCCGCGCGCGCCGCGCTCGGAGTCACCCACACGGCGAGCAGGATCACGACCCCGCGCACCAGACCCCACAACGCGTTCATGGCAAAACCTGGCTCAGAAACACTCGGCCTTGTAGCGGCGACGCCCCTTGGCATCGACCGTGTAGGGTGGGTTGCAGTTCTTGCTACGCGCTTTCGTCTTCGTGCTCGTCTTCGTTGCCGCCGACGGCTTTGCCAGAGCGGCGTCGGGAGGCGGGGCAGGCGTCCGAGCCGCCTCCGGCGTCGAGGTCGCAGCTTTCTCCGGCACCTGATCGTCGGGAACGGGCGTGGTGGCCTTCGCCTGGGGCGCCGCCGTGACGCCGGTCGGCGCGGGAGCAGCGATTTCCGGGGGGATCGCGGTTTTGGAGGGTTCGGGCGCCGGCGTGTGGCGCGTGAGGGAGACGCCGAGCACCGCGAACGCGAGCAGCGCGACGGCCGCGCCGGCGAGCTTCGCGCGGTGCCGCGCGAACGCCGACGCCGGCACGGCACCGGGCGCGGGAATCGGCGCAACGATCGGGTTGAGTGCTCCGGTCGCGGACTCGTGCGACGAGACGGGCGCAGGGGCGGGCGGCGGAACCGAGCGAGCAGTAGCTTCGACCGCTTCGACCAGCTTCGATCTCTTCGCGAGCGCCTGCGCCGCGAGCCGCTCGACCCACACCGCGACCTCGGAGCGCGGAGCCACGAGACCGGTGCGCTCGAGCTCGGCGGCCATCTGCTGGGCGTCGGCGTAGCGATCGGCTTCGTTCGTGGCGAGCGCGCACATCGTGATCCTGTCGAGCTCGGCCGGAAGACTCGGGACGCGCTGGCGCGGAGACGCGATGTCCCCCTCCGCCTTCTTGAGCAGGTCGGGACGCGAACCGCCCGGGAAGAGTCGCTCGCCGGTGAGGAGCTCCCACAGGACGACGCCCATGGCGTACAGATCGGCGCGACGGGTGAGCGCCGCGCTGAAGAGCTGCTCCGGCGCCATGTACGCGGCCTTGCCGCGGACGAGCCCGGCGCGCGTGGTGTCGACCGAGGTCGCGGCCTTGGCGATGCCGAAATCGATGACGCGCGCCACGCCGTCCACGCCGACGATCACGTTTTGCGGCGACATGTCGCGGTGCACGACCTCGAGCGCGCGGCCCTGGCGATCCTTGGCTTCGTGCGCGGCGTGCAGGCCGTGCAGCGCGTCGCACACGATGGCGAGGGCGATGCCGCGCGGGACGCCGCCTTCGGCGCGCGCGGCGGTGACGAGCCGCGCGAGCGTCTCACCGTGGACGTACTCCATCACGAGCAAGAGCTCGCCCTCGCTGGCGACCACGTCGAGGGTGGGCACCACGTTCGGATGGCGAATGCGCGCGGCGACCTGCGCTTCTTCGACGAGCATCGCCTCGAACTCCGGGTCTTCGGCGAACTGCGGCAACAGGCGCTTGATCGCGACCACGCGCGAGAAGCCCGCCGCGCCGAGCACGCGTCCGAGGTGGACCTTCGCCATACCGCCGTGGGCGAGCAACGCGTTCACTTCGTAGCGACCAACGCGGAACTTGTCGCGCCGCCGCGCGCCCGTGTCTTCGCTGGCGAGGGCGTCCGTTGCATCGAGCAGCGGCGGTGCGGCAGCCGAGCGCGGCAACGGCGGCGGCTTGACGGCGTAGAGCTTCGGCTTGCCGCTCATGGCGTGCTGGCGCCCCTGTCCGGGTCGGGAATCCTGGCCACTCTCAAAGGGAGAATAGCGCAAGAAAAGCCTGGTTTGGCGGGCGCCTTTGTACAAGAGTGAGACTTTGGAGTCGGCGCGCTGCGGATGTCAGAGAACGTCCGACAACGTGGGAAAGCGCCTTCCCTTTCTCGAGATCCACCCACGAATTTGAAGGCGCGAGCGAGCGCGCCGCATGGATCGCGACTCGTCATGGCATGATGGCGGACAGGAACATGGGACGGTTCCGCAGTGGATCCTCGCGTGTCGCGTGGCTCTCCGCCGCGCTCTCCGCGATCACTGCGTGCTCGCTCGGTTACGACGCGGACGAGCTCTCCTCCGGAGCGCCCGTCACGCAGGCGGGAGCGAGCGGCGCCTCGGGGAGCGGCAAGGGCGGTAGCGCGGGCAAGGGTGGCAGCGCGGGCGGCGGTGCGACCGGCAAGGCGGGCGCATCCGGGCGCGGAGGTTCGGCAGGCACGGGCGGTGGCAGCAAACAGGGAGGCGAAGCCGGTGAAGGCGGGGCCCCGGCGGGTGGCGAGGGTGGAACGGCCGGGCGGGGAGGCAGCGGCGGAACCGGCGGAAATTCCGGTGGTTCCGGAACGGGCGGCACGAGCGCCGGAACGTCGGGCGGCGGAACCGGCGGCGGCACGAGCACCGGGCCGACGGCGATCTACTGGCTCGAAGAGGGCAGCGACACGGTGAACCGCGCGAACGCCGACGGCAGCTCGCCCGACGAGCTCGTGCAGATCGTCAGCCTCGGCTCCTACCTGCGCTCGATCGCGCTCGATGTCGCCTCGGACAAGATTTACTTCAGCGACGACCAGCGCGACCGCGTCGAATGGTCCGCACTCGACGGCAGCGACGACGCGATCGTCGTCGACGACCTCGACGCGCCCGTCGGCATCGATCTCGATCTGGATGCCGGCAAACTCTACATCGTCGATCAGGGGAGTCCCCCGGTCGTCTACCGCGCGAACCTCGACGGCAGCAGCCTCGAACCCATCATCACCACGGGCATCGAGCACCCGTACGGCATCGCGCTCGACGTGCCTCGAAATCGCCTGTTCCTGGTGGACAACGGCACGAATCAGGTGCTGCGCGCCGACCTCGACGGCCAAAACCTCACGAATCTCGGCGTTCCCGACGTCGTGACACCGATCCAGATCTCGCTCGATCCGGTGGGGCAAAAGCTCTACTGGTCCGAGCTCGGGCCTCCCGCGCGCATCCGCCGCGCGAACCTCGACGGGTCGAGCCCCGAAGACGTCGTCGTCGAGCCGGACGTCGACACGCCGCTCGGCGTGAAGGTCGACGCGATCGGACGCAAGCTCTACTTCGTGGACGGAGGGGGCGTCATCGGCCGTTCGGAGCTCGACGGCTCGGACATCGTCCCGCTGCTCACCGGCCTCGACGGCCCCGTCGGAATCGCGCTCCGCTACTGACGCTAGGGCAGCGGGAGTGAGATGATGATGGCGCGCATCTCAGCGCGGCGCACTACGGCTGCGTCACGCGGAAAGTGTACGGCTCGGTGAGGTAGGTCGGCTTGACGCCCTTCACGAATCCGGACGTGCCGCTGTACGGCTGAAACATGACGTAATACGTCCCGGCCTCGGGCACGGAGAACGCCGAGAACGTGCGCGTCTCGCCCGTGTTGTTGGCGCCGAGCTGCGTGCTGCCCCCCGCTGGATTCACGCGATAGACCTCGATCCTTCCCTGGCTCGGGACCGCCGACAGCGCCACCGTGGCCGTACCTGCCTCGAGATCCACCGCGAACCAATCCTGCACGGGTCGATCGAGATCGCTCACCCACGGATCCGTCATCATCGCGGAGTAGGTCGTATCGAGCTCGATGGGAGCGGCCGTCTGCTTGGTGTCGTTCGGCTCGTGAGCGTCGTTCTCCACTTCGAAGTCGAAGCTGAGGTGCGCGAGGCCCGTGCTGATGTTTCCACTCGATCGAAAGAACCGAAACAGAATCGTCGCCCCGGGCCCAGCCGTCGCGTGCACGTAGCCCGTACTGCCGCCGGCAAAGTCGTAGAAGCCCATCTGCGCATGGTTCGCGAGCGTGTACGCGCGCAACTGCTGGCCGACTCCAGCATCTTGCGCGATCTCGACGGAAATGACGTGCGTCTTCCCGTCGAGCGGCGGCGTCACGGAGAACCAATCCTCGTCACTGCCCCCCGCAACGAAGATCGTCGCGGTCGAAGGCTGGGAAACGGCGACCGCCGTCTCGCGCGTATCGTTGGGAACAGTCTCCACGCCGTCCGAAGTCTCCCTAAGGATCTCCCCCGCTC
This sequence comes from Polyangiaceae bacterium, assembly GCA_036503835.1. Lineage (GTDB taxonomy): Bacteria > Myxococcota_A > Polyangia > Polyangiales > Polyangiaceae > PMG-095. The sequence continues at coordinate 27,630 of DASXWF010001343.1, forward strand.
CCGCACTGCCACCCGTTCCACCCGCTCCCGCTCCACCCGCTCCCGCTCCCGC
>DASXWF010001344.1:0-6831 GCA_036503835.1 Polyangiaceae bacterium
GTGGATTTTCCGACCCCGTTCTCGCCCGTGATGACGAGCGTGTCGCCCGCCGGCACGCTGAGGTTCGTTTCGAGCAGCACCCAGAGCGTTCCGTAGCGGAACGAAGCGCTCTCGAGCGTCAGGCCGGCTCGCACGGGAACAGCGTATCATCCCCTCCCCCCTGAGTTGGGAATCAACGCCGTCCACCGGCTCGAGCTGCGTGCATTCCTGGTCTGCCCCGGCCCGCCCTCGAGCAGCGGCGAGCGTCTCGCGAACCCTTGCGCTGATCCGGGAGCCTTGGTACGGGCGATGACGTGACGTCCGGCGTCGGGAATCGCCCCGAGATCGCGCGTGCGCTGCGCTTCATCGCCGACCATCTCGACGAGGCGCTCAGCGTCGCCGAGGTGGCGCGCGCGGCGCGCTTGAGCGAGTTTCATTTCCATCGTCTGTTCCACGCCGAAGTGGGAGAGCCCGTGGGGCGCTTCGTCACGCGCCGGCGACTCGAGCTCTCGGCGCTGCGTCTCGCGTACGAGCGCGACCGCACCGTCACGGACATCGCGTTGTCTTCGGGCTACTCGTCGACCTCGAACTTCTCCAAGGCGTTCACGAAGTACTTCGGCGCGAGCCCCACGGAGGTGCGCGAAGGACGCGGATCGTCCGAATCCCTCGGCAGGCTCACGGCCCAGTACGGCAAGCAGTTTCGGCCGTCGGATCTGTACGTCGTGCCGCCCGCGATGAGCGACGACGAGCGGCGAGCACGCGCCGCGACCTGCAACGTGCGCATGGAGGACTTTCCAGGCCTCGAACTCGCGTGCATGGCGGGTCCCGGCGGCTACGGCCTCGAGACGCTGGAGCCGCTGTGGCAAGCGCTCATCGGCCGTTGTGTGCAACTCGGCATCTGTGGCGAGGAGGTCGATGCCTGGGGCATCGCCTTCGACAGCCCGACCGTCACCGCGCCCGAGCTCTGCCGCTACCACGCGTGCATCCCGTGCGAGGCGGAGCGAACCCTCGCGCCGCCGCTCTTCCGGGCCAGCATGCCCGCTGGACGCTACGCCGTGTTCTCGTACGAAGGCAGCGTGGCCGGCATCGACGATGCCTTCCGCACCATCTACTCGTGCTGGTTTCCGCTGAGCTCCCTGTCGCCCGAAGACCTCACGCCGTACCAGCGCTACGTCGGCAACGAGCCGAAGGACGGCCGAGTCGAGCTCGAGGTCTGGCTGAAAACCCGCCCGCGGCGATGAACTCCGCCGGCTGCCGGGGCGCGCCCCGGCGTCGAACAGCAAGCCAGGAGAACTGCTCGGCAATCCTGGAGACGCGCGCTCCGCAGCGACGTGGCTGAATCGGATCTCGAGCGCCGGTACGAAGCGGCGCGGAACGGAGCTACGTCATGGGAATTCTCTCCACCACTCGCCGAATCCTGATCACCGGTGCATCCCGAGGCATCGGCAAGCAAGCAGCCCTCACCCTCGCCCGACAGGGGCACACGATCGTGCTCGCAGCGCGCACGCTCGACGCTTTGCGGGCCGTGGCCGGCGAGATCGAGGCGGGCGGCGGCCACGCCGAGGTCCTGTCGATGGACGTCACCGACGAGTCGAGCGTCAGGACCGCGGTCGCGCAAATGCTCGCTCGCGGGCCCTGCGACATCCTGGTGAACAACGCGGGCACCTGCTTCCAAGCCCCGTTCCTGCGCCAGGATCCAGCGCGGCTCCGCGAAGAGATGGAGCTCAACTACTGGGGGCCACAGCGCCTGACGCGCGCTCTCTTGCCCGCGATGATCGCTCGACGTGAAGGTACCATCGTCAACGTATCCTCGCTCTTGGGTTTCATCGGCACCCCGACGACCGCCAACTACTGCGGTACCAAGGCGGCCCTGAACGCGTGGACGCACGCCTTGCGCGGAGAAGTGGCAGGCTTCGGCATCCGCACGGTCTTGTTCGTCGCACCCCATACGCGGACCGAGCTCGGCGCAGCGACCGAGTTCGACGGCGTGACCAGCCTCCCCGTGGAATACACGGTACGAAAGCTCTGCCGGGCCATCGATCGCGCCCCGCGGCAATACGCCGGCAGCCCCGTGTACAGCGTGCTCCTCCGCCTGGCAGCGTGGTTTCCCGCCTTCATGGAACGCCGGCTCACCGCGTCGGTGAAACGCCTCTTGCCGGCGGCCCCCCCCGTCGCCGTGGAGACGGCCGCGGCGCTCGTTTCGAGCAGCACCCAGCGGGTCCCGTAGCGGAAGGAAGCGCTCACGAGCGTCAGGCCGGACGGCACGGGAAACACCGTATCATCCCCTCCCCGCCCTTCCGAGCACGTCACGAGGCGGTCGGAGGTTCGAATCGCCCCCGCGCAACCGCCGCCGAGCGAACGCGAGCAGCGTCGCGACGGCCACGACCGAAGCTGGAGCGCCACCTCGACCATTCGCGTCACCCGCGATGCGACAACCGCACCCGCTCTCCTCGTCGTCAGTCGTCCGAGCGGGGACCATCGCGACGGACGAGCCTCCCGTCGCGGTCGCGTCTGATCCCGCGCTCGCACCTGCGGCACCTCCGCCTCCGCCCGCGCGCCCCGCGGCGGGTGATGCTCCCGCGCCACTCGCGCCGCCGCTTCCGGACCCCGCGACGGCGCCGCCCGAGCCAGCCCCGCCGCTGCCACCGGCCTCCACTCGACCACCGCTTCCGGCGCGCTCCGAAGTACCGCCGGCGACGCCGGAAGCGCCGCCTTGCGCCTGGCCGCCGCTGCCGCCCGCGCCGCCGGTGCCCGCAACGCCGCCGACGCCCGCTCCTCCGCCAGCGCCGCCCATTTCTCCCCCGCCCGCGCCCACGTCCCCGGCGCCACCGATTGCCATGCCTCCGCTGCCGCCCGCGCCCGCACCTCCCGATCCGCCTTCGCCTCCTGCCGGCATACCGTCGATCACGATCTCGACCAAGGCCGAAGCGGAGGTCACGTCCAGCACCTTGATCTGCTTGTTCTGATCGGTGAACGTAGTGCCGGGGCGGAGCGCCGCGTCTCGCGCGCCGTTGCTCGAGCCGAAATCGATGATGTGCGGGAGCGTGCGGCGGCCTGACGGCAGGTAGCGGAGCAACACGCCGTTCGTGAGGTTTTCCTCGAGGAACGAGTCGTACCCCACTGCCTGCCGAAACTCGAGGTGGAACTGGCTGTCGTCCCCTCGCGGGACCAGCACGGACTGAAGCCCGGCGGCCGCTTGCTCGATGGGGTAGAGCCTCACCTGTCGCGACGACGTGACGACGGTCTTGTTCGCCGCGTCCAGCCAGCCGAGCGCGTCCTTGTAGTAGGACATGTAATGCCCATTCCGAGCGCCCATGACGTCGGCCTCGTCGCCATACTCGTTGTGTTCACAGCGACCATCGAAAGCACCGACAGCACAGTTGTCGTATGACGACGCGTGGCCGCAACCAAAGTTGTGCCCAATTTCGTGCGCGACGTACTCCCAGAGATAGTTGAGCGTGAGTCCGTAGATGATGGAATTCTCGCCGGGTTGATCGCCTTCGCCGCCCCCCGCACACGAGCCGACGTCGGGCGTGAAACGGACGACGTGATCGTAGACGCCGAGGTCGACTCCGGCATTCCGCGCAGCCTGTGCCGACGCGTTCACCACGTTGTCGTAGCTGCAGTCGCCGGTGATCGTGTACGGGCCGAACACGTCGCCGTCCGCGCGCAGGGCGCCCGTCACCGTGAACTTACCGAAGGAGGCCTCCTCCCAATACGTTCGCGACGAACGACCACTCGCGCCGAAGAGCGCCGTCCGAACCTGATCGGGGTCGTACTCGTTGGCAACCCCCAGGAGTGACACCAAGATCACGGCGACCTTCCGACTGGGACCCGTGCCACCGGGCAGCACCACCTCGGCGACGTCCTTCGAACGCAACGACACGCCAACGCGCTCGATGTCGTTCGCGGTCAGTTGGCCGCCGGACAGCCCGCCGGTCATACGGACCCGTTCGCCGCCTTCGAGCACGAGATCGGCGACCTGCCGATCGATCGGAACGTAGAGACCGTCGGGTAGCTCCAAGTACTCCGCCGTCGTCGACGGACCCTCGCGGGGATCGCGGATCACCACCCGAAACGTGCCTTCCCAAACGTCCGGGCCACCCGCGAGCTCCGGGGCGTCGGTCGGCGGCGCGCTGCATCCCGCGGCGGCTACCGCGCATACGAGAAAGACCGAGCTCGAACGGAAAGCGCAGCGCATGTTCCCATCGGCAGTTGCGTGAACGGTCCAAATCCGTTCGAACAATCGGCGTGCGGCACGCTGGCGCGCCGGCGACCCAGCCGTGGTCGCGGCGGTGACGGGCACGTTCAGCACGGCGGATGCGCTGGGTAGCTTCGCGCTGCTCGCGCTGGGCGGCGCGGCCGTCGGCGCCGCGGTCGGCGGAGCCTGGATCACCGTCGTGAAACGGCTGCGCGACGAGTACCTCGTGATCGCGGCCTCCGTCTTGCTGTGCTGGGCCGCCTACGTTCCTGGCGGAGATTGCTGCATGTGTCGGCGTCATCGCCACCGTGGTGACCGGCCTGATCTGCGGCTGGTATCAGCACGTGGTGTTCTCGGCCGCCATCCGGCTGCGCGGCACCTCGTTCTGGAACGTGCTGGTCTTCCTGCTCGAGGCCAGCGTGTTCATGCTGATCGGCTCGTCGCTGCGCGACGTGATCGCGCGCGCCGGCGGTTTCGGAGTGGTGGCCGAGCGCATGACCGTGCCAATCCTGTGGATCCTGCTGGCGATGACGCTGGCGCGCTTCGCGTGGATCTTCGCCAGCGACGGCGTCATCGCGCTCCGCCGCAAGCTCGGCTGGCGCCGCTTCGAGACCATGGGCTGGCGGGCGCCGACGGTGCTGAGCTGGGCCGGCATGCGCGGCGTCGTCACGCTGGCGTTCGCGCTGAACGTGCCCGCCGATCTGCCGGGCCGCGATTTCCTCCTGGTCGCGGCCTTCGCGGTGATCTTGGTCACCGTGCTCGTGCAAGGCACGACGCTCGGCGTCGTCATTCGCCGGCTACGACCGCCCGAAGCAGGGGCCCACGTTGCACCGCTCACCATGTCGCAGGCCGAGGCCGCGATGGCGCAGGCGCAGGCGAAGCTCATCGAGGCGCGGGCGTACGCGCCGGACGGCACGGTGATTCACCCGCAACTGCTCGAGACCTATCGCCGCCGCGCCGCCATCACGGAGCGCTACACGGGCAACGAGGCGGAATACCAGCCGGGGCTCCAGGCGCACTTCGATCTGGTGTTGCAGGCCAACGCGGCTGGGCGCGCGGAGCTCCTGCGGCTGCATCGCGCCGGGCAGATCGACGATCGCGTGCTGCACGAACTGGAACGGGACCTGGACTTCGAGGAGCTTTCGGCGCTCTCCGCGAAGGCCACCTGAGGCACTCGAGCACTTGGTTCCGGAGCTCTCGTACGCTCATTCCTGCATGGGCGTGCAGAAGAAGAGATAATGGGCGCACTCGGGGTGCTCGCCCTCCGTCCATGCGCCGCCGTGGTAGCGGATGCGGAATTTCACGAGGCCGTAGTCGTCGATGGTGCGCGGCGGGGCTTCGGGGACGGTTTCGCCGCAGCCGGCGCTCGGTGACGAGCTGGCCGCGTAGTTGGCGTGCGGCAAAGCCAGGTGGAAAGAATCGCACGCGTTGTGGTGGTTCCAGCGGTAGTCGAGCACCTCCGCGACCGCAGTCTCGCCGCTGAACTCGTGTCGCTCCCGTTCCTCCTCGCCGAGCGCCGAGTTCGTGTCCGTAACCGCGAGCGAGGTGATGCGGTAAGCGGTGGTCTCGCCCCCACCGAGGAAGGTGCAGGCCTCGACGTCGAACGTCGCCGTGTCCAGCGAGAACGAAGTCTCGAGCGGCGCCTCGCCGAAGGCACAGCTTCGCCCTGCGAAGACGTCGCCCGGAACCAGCGTGCCCGCGACGAAGTAGATGCTGTTGTACTCCACGCGCGTATCGCTGACGTTCCCGCGCGCGAACGCGACGAAATCGTCCGCGCCACCGATCACGGCCCCCCATTCGTGCTGAAACTCCACCGAGAAGCCGGCGTAGTCGCCCTCCAGCGCCGCGGCGAGCCCGGTGATCACGACGTCGGAAGGCGGTAGCCGCAGCTCCTCGATCATGCCGCCGTCGATCTCGATGTAGTTCTGCTCCGCGACCGCCACCTCGGGATCGACCCGATACAGCGTGGGCATGCCGAACGAGTGTTCGACGTGGAGCACGGAGCCGAGGGAGAGCGTGCCGTTTTCGGCCTCGCACACGTCGAGGCGCACGCTGTTGTCGTAGCCGTCGCCGGCGGCGACCACCTCGGCGAAGCTCGGCACGTCGGGCAGCGTCAGGTCGTCCGGCGACGGAAGCGTCTCCGGAGCCTCGAACGAAATCGGCCGCCACACGGCACCCGGGCAAACATCGAAGAGGTTGCCGCCGGCACCCGCGGCACCTCCCGCGCCGGCCCCACCGCCGGAGCCTCCGCTCCCGCCCGCGCCGCCGGCATCTCCCGCGCCGCCCGTCTCGCCGCTGCCGGCATCCCCCGCACTTCCGGCTTCGCCGGTGCCACCGGTCGCGTTCGTGCCCGCGCTGCCGGCTCCTGCCTTGCCGCCGGTGCCCGCACCCGCGCCCGCCTTGCCACCACTCGAGGAACCCGCGCTGCCCGCGGAATTGCCACCCCCGCCCGTGGAAGTGCCACCCTTGCCCGCGCCGGTGCCGGCACCGCCGCCGCCGTCGTCCGCATCCTCCGAGCAGCCCGCGGCCGCGATCGCCGCGCCGAGGGACACCGGTAGCGCCCACCTCGAGATCCAGTGCCTCCCGCGCGCAAGCCGTCTCGTCGATTGCATGCCGTTCAATTAGCACTACTCGGTCAGATTGCTTGTGCC
>DASXWF010001345.1:0-5277 GCA_036503835.1 Polyangiaceae bacterium
GTGCAGCTCGGTCGTGTAAGCGTCCGGGACGGGCGCCGCGAGCGGCGACGGCTGGTCGTTCAACTCGGCGTCGATGCGCGCCAGGATCACCGCCTCGGTCCGCGGGGAAAGCCGCAGCCGCGCGCGAAAGGCAGCCGCCGAGCCCGGTTTTTGCCGATGGGCCAGCCGCGCTCCTCGGTGCGTGGTACGCGTCGAGCTCGCGCGCGAAGCCGTCGAGATCGCCTGCGGCCGCGAGCGCGAACATGCGCTCCGGCTTGAGCCGCGAGCGACGAAACGCAAGCAGGCCCCAGGCGGATTCGAAGACGAGCCGCAAACAGTGACCCGCCGGCCCACGCGCGGCCCGCGCGAGCGCAAGGCGCAACGACTCGGCGAGCTGCGACGGCCGCTGGAATTCATGGCTCTGCACGCCGGCGTCGAGCACGAAACGCACGAGCTGTTCGAGGCGCTGGCTCTTCTCGGCTTCGTTCGCGGCGCCGTCGGCGCAGGCCGCCAGATGGGCGGGCAAGTAAGCCAGCGCGTAGCGAGACAGCTCCGTCGCTCCGTCATTTTCGAAGGCCTCGAGGAAGCCGTCGGCGATGCGCGCGTGGCCGTCCAGGGACGAAGCGAAGTGCGTTTGGCCGGCCCGCGCAGGGTCGGTGAGCCATTCCACCATGCTCTTGTGAAAGACCGCGTACGCGGGCCCCGGTTCGGTGCGGATGAACGACGCCAGGCGCGCGAGGACCGGCTCGAGCTGCTCGGGCCGCTTGCGGAGCGCCCTCGCGAGGTCGGCGTGCGGAAGAGCGGTTTCGGCGGCGACCACGACCTCGAGCAGCTCCCGGAGCGGCGCGAAGTCGCCCTGCGTCGGGAACTGCCGGGCGAAGAACCAAGTGTACTTCTGTTTGAGGGTGGGAGGCAGCTTGTCGAGATCCGTCACGGCGTACATTTGCCCGGCGATCTCGTCGAGCACCTGGGACGCGTAGAGAAAATTGCCGGCCGCCAGCGTCGAGAGCTTGGTTTCGACGTCAGGCGCCGAAACGCCCGCCTCGCGCAGGCGCGCGTCCAGCTCGGGCGCGCGCAGGCGGGCTCGAATGTAAGCGCTCAGATCGTCTCCGTTCCGCGGATCTTCGGCCTTGATCACTTGCGCCGGCAGGGTCAAACGGTCCTTCACCGCGTGCTCGGGACGGGTCGTGGCGAGCAGCTTGAGCCACGCGGGAAAGCGCTCGTGGCGCGTGCTGAGGAGCTCGACGATGGAGATCGGTTGCCGGCCGCCACCTGCGGGCGGCGGCGCGAGCAGCGCCTCGTCGAGCGCGTCGATGACGAGGAGCCGCAGGCCGCCGCCCGGCGGGGGCAGCTTGGCGAGGGGCGCGAGAATTCCTTGCTCGAAAGCGCTGGCCGGATCCTGCTCGAGCCTGTCGCGGGCGAACCACTCGGCGACCTGGGGGTTGTCGAGCTCGGCGGCATAGGGCGGATGCTGGCTCGCGATCATGCTCGCGACCGTGCGCACGAACGCCGCGCAAGAAAGCGTGCTCGGCGTATCGGCCTGGCAGCAGTGATACGCCATCACCCGTCCATCCTGATTTCGATGGATGAACTCCGCGAGGAAGGACGACTTTCCGAGGCCCGCCTGACCTTCGATGAGGAGCGCCTGCACGTTCGGCTTCGAAAGGGCCGTCGCGACTTCCTGGAACAACCAGTCACGCCCCACGAAGCCGCGCCGCTTGCTGCCGAGGAAGTTCTCGAAATCGAGCGGCGCCAGCCGATCGACGAAGCTCCGGTACTGCGTCTCGCCGCGCCCCGCTCGCGCCAGATCCTTCTTCAGCGCCTCGAGCGCGCTCTCGAAGTCTTGCTCGGTCTCGACCTGGGTGAAGTCGTGATAGTGGAGCCGGTAGATGACGAAGGGTGGCTCGCAGTTTCGCACCATCACCGGCACGATCGGCACAGGCCGGGGCGCAAAGCGCGCGTAGTAGATCTCGTCCAGACAGACGCTGTCGTTGTCGCGCCGGCAGTCCGGTCCGCCCCGCCCCACGGCGCAGGGCGTCAGCAGCGCGACCATCGTCTGCGCTTCGCCCAGCGCGAGCTGTATCTCGCGCGCCCAATCGCCGCCCTCGATCCGTTCGATGTCTTGCCAGACCTTCGCGCCCTTGCCCAGCGCGTCGCGCAGCCGCTTCGCCGTGTCCTTTCCGTCTCCGCGCGCATAGCTCAAGAAGATGGGTCCGCTCGGCGCGGACGGCACACGCTCGTCAGTGGTCATTTTCCGCTTCCCTCGACTTTTCCGGCGACGCTCCTCGGAGCGTCCGTCGACGCGAAGCCCGGAGCCATAGTCAAAATGTGAGTCGAGTTTCGCCCTTCACCCACCCCGCAAGTCGTCTATCCTGGAGCCGCTTAGGAAGATGGACCCCGCGGAAGCCTTCAGCGCGCTCGGTCTGGCCGCGCCGGTCACCGCCGACGCCATTCGACGTGCCTACCTGCGAGGGGTGCGCGCCCACTCGCCGGAGCGCGATCCCGAGGGTTTTCGCCGCATCCGCGACGCCTACGAGCTCTTGAAGGATGCGCCCTGGTTCTGGAAATCCGAGTCCGAGTCCGATCCCAATACCGATTCCGATCCCGAACCCGATTCCGATCCCAAACCCGTAGTCCCCTCCCCACTCCCTCGCGTCCCTCGCGCGACGGAGGACCCGCCCGAAACGCCGAAAGACGCCGAGCCGTTCGATTCCTTGGAACCGGAACCGACGGAGGTGCTCGATGAGCTCATCGCGAAGCGTGAGTTTCAGCAAGCCGCCGAGTTACTGCTCGAGGGCCTGACCGACCAGGGTGTGGGGGTTCCCGCTTCGTTCAACGCGTGGCAAGTGCGCGAGACGGTTCTCGGGTTGTTCGAAGGAAGTGAGTTCGAGCTGGGAGGCCAGGTCCTCACCGAGTTCGACCAGTGGGTTGGGCGGCGCGGGACGTTGCCGAGCGCGTTCGGCTCGGCGCTGGTTGCAGAGTTCGTGCTGTTGAACGAGATCAATGTGCTGCACGGGAGCGTCGAGGATTCGCTCCTGAAGGCGCTCGCCGTCGCGGTTCGGCGGCGGGACTTTTCGAGGATGACGATCCCGATCGTGCGGGCGCGCGAGCGGCAACGCAAGCTCGAGCGCGTCTTCAAGACGTCCGCGCCGTCACTCTACGCCGCCGCTTGGCCGAAGGTGGGTCAGGGCGGCGAGCTTCCGCGCGGAATGAAGCGCTCGCCCTTCCTCAACTTCGGGTTCGGGCTGCTGTTCCTGCTGGTGATCCGCATGGTGAGAAGCAAGGATTCGAATCACGCTCCGGAAGGGCCGAGATACACCGGGTTCTCCGAGCGTGCCCAGGCGGCGGAGCGCTCGCCGCCGGTGGAGGCGCCGTTCGTGGCGGTCAACGAGGTCGACGAAAGCATCCGCGTCGGTGACTGCGGGCGGCTGCGCATTCTCTGGCCGCTCTACGTCGCGAGTCGGCCGAAGGACGGCGACGTTCAGGCCTTCGAGTGGGCTCGCAGCCAGCGACTGACGGCTGCGTTGACGATTTGCCCCGAGCTCGACGGGGAGCTGCAATGAGCGGCGTTCACGTAGGGATCGATCTCGGGACGACGTATTCGCTCGTGGCCGTGGTGGTGGACGGTGAGCCGCGGGTGCTTCCGAACGCGGTCGGCGAGTTGCTCACGCCGAGCGCGGTGTTCTGTGACAGCGACGGCTCGGTGCTCGTGGGGGCGGCGGCCCGAGCCCGCGCCGCGACGCATCCGGAACGAACGGCGCTCTCGTTCAAGCGAGACATGGGGAACGCTCGCCAGATCGAGCTCGGGGGGCGCACGTTCTCGCCGGAGGAGTTGTCGGCGCTGGTGCTCGGCGAGCTCAAGCGCGACGCCGAGAGTGCGCTCGGGCAGAGCGTGACGGAGGCGGTGGTGACGGTTCCTGCTTATTTCGGGGACCTGCAGCGCCGGGCCACGCGCGACGCTTGCGAGCTCGCCGGGCTGCACGTGGAGCGCATCATCAACGAGCCGACCGCGGCAGCGCTCGCTTACGGGCTCCACCATCGCGATCAGGAGCTGCGCGCCGTGGTGCTCGACCTCGGCGGAGGGACGTTCGACGTGACGGTGCTCGAGATCATGGAGGGGGTGATCGAGATTCAAGCCTCCTCCGGCGATACGCGCCTCGGCGGCGACGACTTCGCCGACGCCATCTTCGATCGGTGTGTGGCGCACCTGCGTGAACGAGGTGTCGAGCTTTCGGGGGCCGTCGCCCGCGCGCGGCTGCGGGAAGCCGCGGAGCTCGCGAAGCGGCGTCTCTCGAGCCACGAACGCACGCAGGTGGTGGTTCCGGGCCTGCCGAGCTCGCGCGGGGCAATCGATTTCGAGCTCGAGCTCACGCGCGCGGAAGCGGAAGAGCTATTTCGACCTCTGCTCGTCCGCATCGCGGCGCCCGTGGACCGCGCGCTCCGGGACGCGGGGCAGCGGCCCGACCAGATCGACGAGGTGCTGCTCGTCGGGGGAGCGACGCGCATGCCGTGCATCGGCCGGCTCGCCGCGCAGATCTTCGGCCGCTTGCCGCAGCGCAAGCTGCCGCCGGACGAGGCGGTGGCCCTCGGTGCTGCGCTGCAGGCGGCGCTCAAAGCGGGCGACGCGGCGGTGGCCGACGTCGTCGCGACCGATGTCGCTCCGTTCAGCCTCGGTATCGCGGCGGCGCAGACGCTCGGGGAAGCGGTGGTGCACGACATCTTCAGTCCGATCATCGAGCGCGGCACGGTGCTCCCGGCGAGCCGCGTGGAGCGCTTCGTCACCATGATGGACGGCCAGAAGGAGATCAAGATCGAGGTCTACCAGGGTGAACACTCGCACTGCAGCATGAACCGCAGGATCGGGGAGTTTCTCTTGCGGGGCATCCCGCCGAAGCCGGCCGGAGAACAAGGCATCGACGTGCGCTTCAGCTACGACATGAACGGAGTGCTCGACGTCGACGCGACGATCCTCTCCAGCGGCAAGGGCACGACCTTCACGATCGAGCGCGCGCCCGGCCGCCTCTCGAAGTCGGAGCTGCAGGAGGCCCGCAAGCGGCTCTCGCGCTTGAAGTTCCACCCGCGCGAGGCGCTGCCGAACGTCACCGCGCTCTCGCGCGCGGACGCCCTGTATGCCGATCTCGTGGGAGATGCGCGCACGCGCCTCGGCGTCCGCCTGGCTGCGTTCCGCGCCGCGCTCGAGAGTCAGAACCCGGCCCGCATCGAGGCACACCGCGAGGCGCTCGTGGCGCTGCTGCTCGCGCACTCCCTGCATCAGTCGGACTGAGGAGGCCTGCCCCG
>DASXWF010001346.1:0-2149 GCA_036503835.1 Polyangiaceae bacterium
TCGTGAGCCACCCGACGGTGCGCTCGGTGCTGCTCGCCTCGAACCTCGACGCGCGACCCGACTGCGTGAACTGCACCTACCAGCCCTACTGCGGCGTCCCCCCGGTCCACAGCTACAAGACCCAGGGGACGCTGTTCGGCCGCATGCGGGAGAGCTCGCTCTGCGCCGTTCACAAGGGAATTCAGGACTATCTGTTCGAGAAGATTGCCGGCGGCGACCCGGCAGTGTTCGATGTTTTTCAGAAGTGGACCACGACGCGACCGCGTACCCATTTCCTGCACGAGGCAGGTAACCGGGAGGAGAGGACTTAGATGGGCATCAGGAAAAAAGAAGCAGGGTCGATTCCCGTTTTCGAGCGGGACGCCACGTCCTTTCTGTTTCCGCAGGAGCGGGACATGTCGAAGCACGCCCTCGACAACGCGGACAGCGTATTGCCCGGCCCCGGCAACGGCGCGCGCTTCCTCGCGCAGCACTGCTCACACGGCTCACACGGTTCTCACGGGTCGCACGGCTCCCACGGGTCGCACGGCTCTCACGGGTCGCACGGCTCTCACGGGTCGCACGGCTCCCACGGTAGCTGGTGACCGAGCCCGCGGTCGCTCGAGCCGGCTCCGAGGCCGTCGAAGACCGAATTCGCGGCCGCCAGGAGCGGGTCCACATCCTGACGGGGGCGGTCTGCAACAACAATTGCCTCTTCTGCATGGAGGAGGATCGTGACGCGCGCTACCACACGAACTCGGCCACGACCGACGACGTGGTGCGCTGGATCCTCGACAAAAACCGCGGCTGCGAGGAGGTCTGCTTCACCTCCGGCGAGCCGACCACGAATCCGCGCCTGCCGGTCTGGGTGAAGTGGGCGAAGGAGCACGGCGTTCGTCGCATCAGCGTGATGACGAACGGGCGGGCGCTCTCGTACGACCGCTACACCAAGGGGCTCGCCGCGGCGGGGATGAATCGCTTCTACATCAGCATCCACGGGCACGAGAAGCGCCTGCACGAGGGGCTGACGCGCACACCGGACAGCTTCGAGCAGACGGTCGGCGGCCTCGACTCCGTGACGCGCCTGAAGCCGTACGGCATCGAGCTTCACACGAGCACGGTGATCACCAAGCGCAACTTGCCGCACATGACGGAGATCTACCGCTTCCTGCGCTCGCACGGAGTCGATCAGGTGGTCTTCAACGTGATGCAGGCGAACGGCCGCGCCAATACCTTCTTCGACCAGATCTTTCCGACCTACACGGAGATCGCGGCGACCGCGAAGAGCTTCCTCGACGAGCAGCTCCAGCGTGAGAATCCGGTCATGGCCTTCCTCGTGGACATTCCGCTCTGCACCACGACCGCCCTGCCCGACTTCAACCGCGGCTACGTCGAGAGCTACACTCACTACGAGCCTCCCGCCGCCGTGCACGACGTCCTCGCCGACGAAGTCATGGAGGAGCGCCGCACCGGGCCGGAAGGCGGGCTCGTGCAGCTCCGCCGCTCGGACCTCGACGACAGCCAGCGCAGCAAGCGCCCCGAATGCAAACAGTGCCGCTACGACTCGGTGTGCGAGGGCGTCTGGGGCAACTACAGCCGGCGCTACGGCTGGGACGAGTTCGTCCCCGTCGCCTGAGGCGAGGCTCCCCGCGCACGCGAGCGCGGAGTCGGTTCGCCGATGCGAAGTCTCTGCGCGGTACTCGTCGCGTTAACCCTGCTGTTCGTGTGCGGCGCGCTGCGGGCGGAGCCGTGCGATGCGCGCCTGCGCGCCTGGGCGGCAGCGTGTCCCGAGCTTGTCGCGCAGTGCGTTGAGCCGCTGCTCTGCCCGCCGGGGCGAGCGGTCGTGCGCGTCGGGTGCGGCGATGCGGCGCGCCTCGACGTCGAGCTCGGGCGCGCGACCTCGCGCTCGTTCCGGCGCGTCGGAGGGCTCGGCCTCGCGCCCGTCGGTGAGTTCGGCGATTTCGCGAGCGAGCCGGAGGAGCGGCGCGCGGCGTTCGAGTCGGTCGCGCGCTGCGCGGCTCGATCCGGTAGTCCGCTCGAGGTGAGCGAGCTCTCCACGTTGGCCCGCGCGCTCCTACCCTGGCGCTTTCTCGCCGGGATGCTGCTCGGGGGAGCGCTGCTCGGGTCGCTCGCCAGGGCTCGCTCGCGGCGCACGCTGCTGCGCCTCGCC
>DASXWF010001347.1:0-2504 GCA_036503835.1 Polyangiaceae bacterium
CTTCGGAGTCGTTGTGACCCCTTCGCACTCCTGTCGTCGGCGGCCGACGGCCGGTCAGGAAAACGCGCGCGCACTTCGACTCGCGAACCACGAAGATGCGACGACGTTCGAATCGTGCTCGTCGTGCTCATCGTCGCCACCGAGCGGACGTTGGCCCGCATTGCGCGCGAGCACTTCGTGTCTGGCGCGCCCGAGAGGATTCGAACCTCTGACCTACGGCTCCGGAGGCCGTCGCTCTATCCAGCTGAGCTACGGGCGCAAACGTCGATGGTGTTGGGATCGCGGGTCCCCCTCGAGGGGGCCGGGAGCATAGCCAAGCCGCTCCAAAGCGCGAGCAATTTCCTCCGAAGGCACGCGGCGCTCGGCAATCAGGCCGCGCGCCCGCGCGAACGAGGTTACCGAAAATGCGGGCGGCGCTCGGCGCGAGCGAGCTCGTCGCTCCGGGCGTCGCTCTCGAACGATCCATCCGATCACTCTCGCCGGTGCCGGAGCCGCTTCGCGACGTACCTCGACCAGCAGTGCGCCGAACGCTTCTCACCCGTTGTGCTGATGCGGCGCACCGACACACGCGACGCGCTCGAGCGGATCGAGTGCGCGATCCGGATGAGTCGCGAACGTACGTGAGTGGCGAGCTCGGTCTCTCCGAAGTCTAATGTCGATGCGGCCTCGAATTCTAGCCACGGCGAAATAGCGCAGTGAGGCAATCTGCACCGACGAACGTGCGAGAAAGCCACGCGAAACGCGGGAGAAGGCTGCATGACGCGCCGGCAGGGCATTCAACGGTGCGGCCGCGTTTTCGACGTGCAGACCGCGGCGGCGCGACTACTCTCCCGGTCCCGAGCGGTAACGACGGTGTCAACCCAAAGTACCCGAGCTGAGGGAGGTGCTCCCATGAGCGCAACGAACCTCGAGTCGATCAACAACAGTCGTGATGCGGTCGAACGCGCGCCGTCTCCGCCGCCCGCCACGGTAGTCGGACTCGGCCCGCCCGAGCCGCCCGTCGCAGCGACGGCGCCCTACCTCGCTGAAGGCTCGGACGCTCGAGCAGCCATCGAGAAGCAGACGCTCGTGGGATTTCCCGGTCCCGCACCCGATGAGGAGCTCGAGCCCGAGCCGCCGTCCGGCGCCCTCGGGCTCGCAGACAGCCTCGCCGACAGCACCGAAGACGAGGTCACCGTGGTCGGCGGCTACGACGATGTCACCGTCGTCACTCCGAGCAGTGTGCCGGCGGTCGCCCGCCTCTTGAGCGAAGCGAAGCCGCTGACGCCGCACGTGCCGGATTCCGAGACGGATCCCGCACTCGATGCGGCGTTCGATCCACCGACAGATGCCGGGTTCGAAGGCCCCGCGCCTGACGCCGAGCTCGAGGCTCCGCCGGAAAGTGCTACGGACGCGGCCGGGACAGCCGCAGTCGAGCTGCGAGCCGAAGCGGCCGAACGCCCGGGCAAGCCCGGCGCCGAAGCCTCGTCCGAAGCCGCTCGTGACCTACCGCTCGACACGCAGCCGCCACCCATCGTGGGAGGCGCCTCGCCGGTCACCTCGAGTGCCTCGCCCGAAGCGGTGCTGGCGTCGCTCGTTCGCGCGTCGAACGTTCGCGCGTCGAGGCCCCCGCCTCCGCCGCGTCCTTCGCGCGCTCCCTCGCGACCCGAGACGCTTCCCCCTCCCTCCTCGGATCGCGATCTCTTCGTGTCGCGCGATACCGAGCTTCAGCTCTTTGCTCCGCCCATCGAGATGTTCGGGCCCGGCTCGGCTCCACGAGGTCGCTTCGACAGCATCCCGCCGCGCAATTCGCCCGTGCCTGCCGTGACGCAGAGCGATGCGCCCTGGTACACGCCGGTCGAGCCGGAAGGGCCTCCGGCGCGGCGTCCGCGCGCGCGCGCAACCCTGATCGGCTTGGTGCTCGCGGTGGTCGCCGCCTTCGCCGTGTTCGCCGGTGTGCTGCAGCCGAAGAGCGGGCGCGTGCTCGTCACGGTGTCGGGACCGCTCGATGCGCCGGTGTCGAACGCAGCCGTCTTCGTCGACGGACAGCGCGCTTGTGAGCCGGCGCCCTGCCGCGTCACCGTGCAGCGCGGCGCCTACGTGCTCAGCGTGACGGCGCCGACCTACCGCCGCTCCGCCGACAAGTCGCTGTCGGTGTCGGGCGGCGCGGAGGAAGCGATCCATTTCACGCTCCAGCCCGACGACAGCGCCGGCGTGGAGATCAAGGGTGCGGTCGCCGGACTGCGCGTGATCGTCGATGGCCTCGATCGCGGCACGACCCCGGTCACGGTGCGCGGTCTCGCACCCGGGAAGCACAGCCTGAAGCTGACGGGCAACGCTCGCTACGCTGCGTTCGAAACCGAGCTCGACCTCGTGGCCGATCGCGTCGAGCCGTTCGAGCCGAACCTCACGCAGCTCCCCGAGCCCGCCGCGGTCGAAGCGGTCGCGCTCGCCGACGTTCCCAAGGTGAGCGCCGCGCCCGCCGCGGCCGCTCCTGGAGCGCCGGTGCCCGCGGTGCCGAACCT
>DASXWF010001348.1:0-3095 GCA_036503835.1 Polyangiaceae bacterium
CCTCGAGGTAGAGGCGCTGAAAGCGGCGCAGGTGCTCGCGCTTCTGCTCGGCGTAGGGTCTCAGCGGATCGATGGCGCGACGGAGCGCGTGCTCGAACTCGGCGTCGCGCGTGGTGCGCGGGTCGGGCAAGGAGCCCAGCACCGCATACGCGTCGATCGCGTTCTTGAGCTCGCGGACGTTGCCGGGCCAGTGCCGGTTCAAGAGCTCGGCCATCACGTCGTCCGGCAGGCCCGCGAGCTGCGCGTTCTTCGCGAAGAGTCGGGCCAGGCGCGGCACGTCCTCGAGGCGATCCCGCAAGGCCGGCAGCCTGAGGTGCACGACCATCAGACGGAAGAAGAGATCCTCACGGAAGCGCCCCGCCTTCACCTCGGCCGACAGCTCCCGGTTCGTCGCTCCGACGATCCGCACAGAAACCTTTCGCTCCGCGGTTTCGCCGAGCCGGACGACGGACGAGGATTCGAGGGCTCGGAGCAACACCGGTTGCACGTCCATCGGCAGCTCCCCGAGCTCGTCGAGGAACATGGTTCCGCCGTGAGCTGCTTCGAATGCCCCCGGGCGCGCTTCCACGGCGCCGGTGAAGGCGCCGCGGGCATGACCGAAGAGCTGGCTCTTGACGAGGTCGCGGTCCATCGCACCGCAGTTGACCGCCACGAAGGGGCCATCTGCCACAGGCGAGTGATCGTGGATGGCGCGGGCGATGAGCTCCTTGCCCGTTCCCGACTCGCCTTCGACGAGCACGTTGACCAGGGAGCTCTCGAGGCGCGTCAGCAGGCCGAAGACCTTCTTCAGCGCGGGCGAGCTGCCGACGAGCGCGCCGTACGCTTCGAGATCCTCGGGAACACCACGAGCGAGCGACTCGCGATCCGGTTCGACGCGGATCTCCGCGCGGCCGAGCGTGACGGTGCTCCCGAGCCCGAGCACGACCTCTTCTACGCGGTTGCCCAGGTAGTGGGTGCCGTTGTGGCTCGACAGATCGCGCACCATGACTCCCGCAGGGACTACGGAAAATACCGCGTGTCGGCGCGAGACGGTGTCATCCATGATGACGAGGTCGACGCCCGTACCCGCGCCCACGACGCACTCGCCCGACGACAGCCGAAGCTCGCGCGGCTTTGCGGGCCGGTTCAGCACGCGCAAGACGACGCCGAGGGGTTGCGCCGCGCCCGGACGACGGAACGTCGCCGTGGTGTCGTCGCGTGCGCTCTTCAGGGTCATGAAACGCTCAATCAGAACACGGTCGTCACGTGGAATGCCAACGGTTCGCGCCCGCTCGTTCGGGCGGCCCGTGGCGCGGCAGGATCGATCAGAAAGAGCACCGCGCTCGCGCCGAGCCCGACGCCGCCGACGACGAAGCCGGCGGTCGCGACGTTCGCGAACGCGGTCACGGAGTCGGCCTCGTCTTCCTCGCTCGGATAGCAGTGATTGCCCACGCAATTCTGCTTGATCCCGTTCAGCTTGATCAGGGCGACGAGACCCGTGATTGCGCCGACCGCGACGCCGGCGATCCCGACCGCGCCGGTCACGTATGCAGGTAGGTTCGGTCGCGCCTTCACCGCCGGGTCGTGCGACGGCGGCGGAGTGCTGCGCGGCGGAGCCGGCGGGGGGACCGCCGCAACGGGAGCAACGGAAGCAACGGAAGCAACGGGAGCGGCGGGCGCGCGAACCGGTGGAAGGGCGAGCGCGTAGCGCACGCCTCGCCGTTTTTCTTCGACCAGAATGGTCATTTCAGCCGTTTTCTCGGCAGCGACCGTCGCCACGAGGCGATGGCTACCCGGGTCGACTTCGATCTCGACGTTCGCCGCGACCGGCTTGCCGTCGAGGGTGAGCTCGACCGGCAGCGAACCGTTGCTTTCCACCTCGATGACCACGCTCGGGACGCGCGCAGCAACGACGGCTGCCTCGCGCTCGGCATCCTCGACGGCCCGCAGCCACGGCTCGGGCGCCGAGGCAGGCACGGCCGCCGCGGCCTGCTCGTACGATTCGCGAGCGGCGAGCAGCGCGCCCTGGTTGCGCTTGCAGCGAGCGATGTAGAGGAGAAACACCGGCGAGTGCGAGAGACGCTCGGCGCCCTCGAAAGCGTCGTGGGCTTCGAGCCAGTTGCCGTTCTGGTAAGCGCGGAGCCCCGTACGACCGAGCTCGACGGCCCGGGCCACGTCGCCGTCCGGGTCTCCGCGCGCGGGCTCCGAAAGCGCGTCCGGCGCATGCAGCGCGAGAACCAAGAAGAGCGCGCTCGACCAGCGCGACGCAAGCATCATCGAGCCGGTAGGCTAAGCCCGAAATCCGGGTCGGTGCTACGAGCAGGCGCGGGACTGCGTTTCTTCCGCGGAAGGACGGCGGACGCCTGCGGCGGCGTGTGGAGCGCCGGGGGTCGAACCGAAGCCGTTGCGGGCAAGGCGCCTGCGCTCGCCGCCGGCTCGCCGGCAGACCGTGCGAGCGAGCCCGGAGCTGCAGACGCAACGAAGGGCGTAGCGCTTGCCTCCGGCGCCGCCGGGTCGGTGAGCGTCGAGCGCTCGGCGTTGGAGCGCCAGACTCGAAAGGCCACCGCCGCGCCGACGGAGGCGATCACGACCAAGCCCACGCCGAGCGCGCCGCCGCGGCGCGCTCGGCCGGTGCGCGGCGCAGTGACCGTCGCCCCCATCGTCGCGGTGTCACCTTCACGACCCACCGCGCCCGTGGCGCTGCCCTTCCAGTCTGCCGCCGCTCGAGCGAACGCGTCCGCGAGCTCCGGCGCCGTTTCCGGACGCGTGCTCGGGTCGAGCCCGAGCGCTCGTTCGAATACGGCGTCGAAACAGTCGTAGCTCGCACCGAGGATCGAAGACGGCTTTTCGAAAGCGCCGGCGCAGATCTTCATCACCGTATCGGGGAGATTCGCGCCCCGAAAGGGCGTTTGGCCCGTGAGCATTTCGTAGGCGACGACGCCGAGCGACCAGATGTCGCTGCGCCGGCCGACCTCCTCCCCGCGCGCTTGCTCGGGGCTCATGTAGCGAGCAGACCCCAGCACCGCCTCCGAAGGCGTCGCATCGCCCTCCGCCTCACGCCACTTTGCGATGCCGAAATCGAGGACCTTGATGCTTTCGGCGTCGCCCTCGCGGGC
>DASXWF010001349.1:0-7050 GCA_036503835.1 Polyangiaceae bacterium
CTTGCGTGACTTTCGGGCCGTAACCGAACATCCGCTCTGAGTACTCGTTGAAGGAGCCGAACCCGAACCGGACGTGCGTCCCTTCGCGAAGCGCAGCGAGCAGCCAACGCCCTTCTTCGTCGTCGAGCCCGGCACGATGCCTGGCGAGCCTGAGCTCGCCCACGTGGGCATTGAGCACGTAGCCGCGGCGACGAGCACCACGCCACCCGCGCCGCTTGGGTCATCGTGACGCCGCCGCGGCGTGACACGCCACGATCCCTTCCCGACCCGCAACCTGTCCCAGCGCCCGCAGCGCCCGTTGCCGTTGCGCCCCCGCGACGGCAACGCCGGCGCAAGGGGGCGCCCGTCGCGCGGAGGCCGATGGCCGAGCACGACGGGACGTACTTCGCTGTCCCAGTCGCGGGGGGCAGCCATTCCAGCTTCCGCAATGGGTACTTCTCCGCACCGACCCGCATACCGCAAGCGTAGGTGCGCCTACCGCCTGTGCGCGTCCGCCCTCGACGCTCGGGCTCGTCAGCCATGCCGAAACGTGCTCATTGCCCCGCGCCGCCGTTCGTTGCAGCGTCCGCGCGCAGTGGAACCTCGATACTGCATCATCGGAGCCGGACCCTCGGGTCTCGCGCAAGCGCGCGCTTTTCGGCTCCGCGGCATCGACTTCGATGTCTTCGAGCGCGGGCACGACGTGGGCGGGCTCTGGGACATCGAGAACCCCGAAACGTCGCTGTACGAGAGCGCGCATTTCATCTCGTCGCGAACGCAGAGCGCGTTTTTGGGGTTTCCGATGCCGGATACGTACCCCGACTACCCGCGCCACGATCAGATCCTCGCGTACCTGCGCGCGTTCGCGGACGCGTACGAGTTGAAGTCGTCGATTCGATTCGGCCAGAGCGTGGAACGGGTGACGTTCGACGCGGACGGCGTCACGGTGCGCGCCGGCGGCAGCGATCGACGCTACGCGGGCGTGGTGTGCGCGACGGGAGTGAATTGGACGCCGAACGTGCCGGAGTATTCCGGACAATTTGCCGGGACGCTGCGCCACACCAAGAGTTACCGGCGCGCGGACGAGCTCCGCGGCAAGCGCGTGCTGATCATCGGGCTCGGAAACTCGGGCGCGGATATCGCCTGCGACTCCGCGCGCTCGGCGCGCGAGACGTACGTGAGCGTGCGGCGCGGGTACTACTTCATTCCGAAGCACATTTTCGGCAAGCCGGCCGATGTCTTCGCGCACGAAGGGCCGAAGCTTCCGAAGTGGCTCGAGACGATCGTGTTCGGCTGGCTGCAAAAGCTCGTGGTGGGCGACACGACGGCGCTCGGCATGCCGAAACCCGACCACCGCATTCTGGAGTCGCACCCGCTGATGAACGATCAGCTGCTCCATCACCTGCGCCACGGGGACGTGAAGTTGAAGCCCGACGTCCGTCGCTTCGACGGTCACCGTGTCGACTTCGCCGACGGGAGCAGCCTGGAGATCGACGAGGTGCTGACCGCCACCGGCTATCGCATGGATTTTCCTTACCTGGACGCGAGCGAGCTCGAGTGGCAAGGCCGGCGCGTCAGTCATTACCTTACGGTGTTCAACCGCAAGCATCCGGGACTGTTCACGCTCGGGTTCGTGGAGCTCAACGGCGCGCTCTACCCACACGTCGACCGCCTTGCGGCGCTCGTCGCGAACTACGCGCACGCCTGCGCCCACGATCCGGCCGCCGCCGGACGCTTCCGGGCACTCGCCGCGGCGAGCCTGGGCGACCTGAGCGGAGGGACGCGGCACATCGCCACCGAGCGCCACGATTTCTATTGTGACGACGAAGCGTTGAAGAAAGCGACGCTCCGCGCCTTCCGGCACATGGGCTGGAAGGTGCCGAGCGCCGAGGACTCTCGCCCGACGGCAAGGGCCGCGGCGCCCGGCGTGTAATCGGCCCCGCTCAGGGGCAGGTGCGAATTTCTTCGCAGCTCGTGGCGGTGCCCGAGCCCGGCACGAATTGGCAGATGTCGCTGCCGTCGCCCGCGTTCTGCTGATTGTGGCCGATGCAGTCGATGAGCGCGTCGTTGCCGGGCCCGCCGTTGGAGATGTCGTCGCCCGCTTCCCCGGGAGTGCCCGGTCCGCTCGCGCTGATGATGTCGTTGCCCGCCTCGCCGTTCAACCTGTCATTGCCGGCACCACCACCCAAGAAATCGTCGCCGTCGCCGCCGAACAGACGATCGTCTCCGGCGTCGCCGAGCAACACGTCGTTGCCGGCGTTGCCGAGCAGCCGATCCTGACCGCCGCCGCCCTGCAGGCTGTCGTCGCCGTTGCCGCCGGACATCACGTCGTCGCCCTCGCCCCCTTGAAGGGCCGCGTCGTTGCCTTCACCGCCGTTGACGATGTCCTGGCCCGGTCCACCGTCGGTGAGGTTGTCGTTACCGGGACCCGCGTCGATGGTGTCGTTGCCTTCGCCGCCGAAGATGAAGTCGTTCCCATCGGCGCCGTTGATCACGTCGTTTCCACCGAACCCGAAGATGCAATCGATACCCGGCGTCCCGTTCAGGACATCCGGATTGGGCGTGCCCAGAATGATGTTCGGGTTTTGGCCGGTACCGGTGCAGAACGCCACCGCATCGTCCACCTCGCTCGCCAGCGCTACCGACCCGACCGATTCGCCGGAGGCGCCGTCGGATGCGGAACAGCCGAACGCCGCCGCTCCGAAAGCGACGCCGAAAGCCAGAAGTCCCAAGCTCGATACGATTCGTGCCATGTTGGATCGCCTCTTTCTCCCCCGACCACTCCACCGATCGTTCCAGCGCCGATTTGCGCGGCGCCTGTGGATTGCCGTCGTTTCTGGAACGCAGCGTTAGAGTCGGGTGCCCCGGCGACCTTCACCGCGGAAAATTCGCGGGAACGTATACCCCCGTGGGTGAGGCGCGCGCGTGTCAACGGTTTCATGACGCCGAGGCAGGCTGACGCGGGGGAGAAGAGATGGCAGGGTGGCGTACATTCACCTACCGGCGTAATCTCGCCGCCGGTTCGAGGGTTCCTTGACGCGCTCCCCCTTCTTTCGCCGCCCGCGCTTGTTGATGGGACTCGGCGCGTTCGCCGCCGGAGCGGCGTGCGGCCCGAAGTTTCAGACGGGTGACGGCGACGGGGGCGGTGGAGGAAGCGGCCACGCTGGAACGGGCGGAACGACGAGCGGCAGCAGCGGCCAGAGCCCCGTTTCGGGCGGCTCCGCAGGCATCGCAGGCAAGAGCTCGCAGGGCGGAAGCGCAGGCGAGGCGGGTACGGCCGGGTCAGCTGGCAGCAGCGCCGGGATGGCGGGGAGCGGCGGAAATGGAGAAGGCGGAAGCGCCAACGCGGGGGGTGGAGGGACGGGAGGAGGCGGCGCTCGAGGCGGAAGCGAAGCGAGCGGAGGCTCGTCCGGCAGCGGTGGCTCGTCGGGCGGCGGAGCGGCGGGCAGCGGCGGTTTGTCCGGAGACGGCGGCGCTCTGTCCGGGAGCGGCGGAGGCTCGGGTGCAGCCGGCGCCGGCGGTACCTTCGTCACGGCCGGAAACGCCGGCATCGGAGGCGCGACTTCGGGCAGCGGCGGAATGGGCGGCAAGGCTGGCGCCGGTGGCGGCGGTAAGGGCGGCACGGGCGGCGTGAACACCGTCCCGTGCGGATCCCCGCTCGCCGTCGACGACCTGGAGGACGGCAACGACGACGTTTGCCCGAACCAGGGCAGAAATGGCGAGTGGTGGGCGGCCACCGGAACGCCGACCGGAACGATCGTTCCGCCCGCGTCCGGTGAGTTCCCCGCGTTCCTACTCGGCGCGGACGCCCGGGCTGGCAGCAATTACGGCATGCGCCTCCTCGGTACGAACTTCGGGGCCACCGAGGACGACTGGGCCTCGATCGGTTTCTATCTCGCGGGTGGCGTGGCCTACGACCTCAGCGTCTACACGGGGCTCGCCTTCTACGGAAAGAGCAAGGGGGGTTCCCTGCGCGTCAACGTCAAGTTCGCGACGAGCACGACGACGCCGATCGACGAGATGGGGACCTGCTCGGACGACTGCAACGACCACTACCGCGGTGTGGTGACGTTCGACGGAACCTGGCGCGAACACAACGTTCCCTTCGCCAACCTTCTGCAGGAGGGCTGGGGACCGAAGACCAAGGATCTCGCGCACACCCTGTTCGTGTACTTCGGGTACCTCGGCACCGACGACAACGCGCCTCCGAACTTCGAGTTCCTGATCGACGATATCAGGCTGTACTGAGCGCGCTGCTCAGCCGCTGACGGCGAGCTTGCCCGTGGCCGATTGGAACGCGGCATCGCCGAGCTCGGCGAGCGCCTTGGCGAGCTCGTCGCGCCCGAACGGCTTTTGCAAAAACATGGCACCGTCGATGCGCAGGTCCTGCATGTCCTCCGAGTAGCCGGACATGAAAACGACCCTGAGCTCGGGACGCACGCGCAGGAGCTCGCGCGCGAGATCCCGGCCGTCCTCGCCCGGCATCAGGATGTCGCAGAGCAGGAGGTCGATGGTGCCGGGGTGCTCGGCCGCGCGCTTCAGCGCCTCGACCTGACCGCTGCCGTCGAGCGTCACGTAGCCGAGGCTGCGCATCATGCGCGCGGTCGTCCGGCGCACCGCCTCGTCGTCGTCCACCACGAGGACGGTGCCGCGAGACGCCGGGGTGGAAGCGGGCGGCGCGCTCTTCGGCCGGATCTTCGAATCCGGCGGCAGGCGCGGCAAGCTGACGACGAAGCGCGTGCCTTGGCCAATCGCGCTTTCGACCGCGATGTCTCCACGGTGCTGCTGGATGATGCCGTAGCTGCTCGCGAGCCCGAGGCCGGTGCCGTGGGATTTGGTGGTAAAAAATGGTTCGAAGATGCGGAGCCGTGTCTCGTCGTCCATGCCGACGCCGGAGTCGCTGACGCTGAGCAGCGCGGTGCCGTGCGCGGCGTCGCGGCCGATGTGGTCGCTCGTCCCGACGGAGATTTCGAGCCGTCCGCCGTTCGGCATGGCGTCGCGAGCGTTCACCACGAGGTTCACGAGCACCTGTTCGAGCAGCGACGGGTCGGCGCTGACCAGCACGCTGCCCTGACTCTGAATGCCGATGGTGATGCTCGGCCCGACGAGGCGTCTGAGCAGGAGCTCCACGTCGCGCACGAGCACGGCCAGATCGACGTTGCGCCAGACGAGCGGCTGCCTGCGCGCGAACGCGAGCAGCTGCCGCGTGAGATCGCGGGCCCGGAGCGCGCTGTGCCGGATCGTGGCGAGGTCGTCGCCCGCCGGACCGCTCACCTGTCCCTGGATCAGGTCGAGCGAACCCAGCATGGCGGCGAGCAGGTTGTTGAAGTCGTGAGCGACGCCGCCCGCGAGCCGGCCGATGCTCTCGAGCCGGCTTGCGTGTCGCAGCTGCGCCTCGAGCAAGCGACGCTCGGTGATGTCCATGATCGTTCCGGCGAGCAACCGGCGCTCTCCGTCCCAGGTCAGCTGACCTTGAATGCGTGCCCAACGCGTGACGCCGCTCCGACCCATCAGCCGGAGCTCGTGCTCGAACGTGGAGCCGCTCTCCCCCTGGGCGAGGGCGGCGATGCGGCTCGCGGCGGCCCCGCGATCTTCGGGGTGAACGTGCTCCAGGAACACGTGCAAGCCTCGCCCTTGCCGCGGAATGTCGAAGATATCGTAGAGATTCGGCGACCACCAGCCGGCGTCGGTGGCGGGCTCGTGCTCCCAGACCCCCATGCGCGCGGCCGCGAGCGCCAGATCGAGGCGTGCCGCGCTCTCGCGCAGCGCCCTCTGCGCCTGCACCCGTTCGGTCACGTCCGTGAACGTCGTCACCGAGCCGCTCACGCTGCCGCTGCTGGAGCGCACGGGTTGAGCCGCGACGCGCAGCCAGCGCCGCCCCTCCCTCTTCCCGAGCAGCGCGAAGATCTGCCCCGGTTCCGGCTCCCCGGTCGCGATCGCGCGGAGGCTCGGGAGCTCGGCGGACGGCACGCGCTCCCCCGCTTCATTTCGCACCTCCAGGCCCGGAGCCAGCACTTCCACCTTCCCCAGCAGATCGGCGTGGCTTGCCGCGCCGAAGAGCTCGACCGCGAGCTGGTTGCAGAAGAGCACTCGTCCGTCGGCTCCCCGCAACAGCACGGCGTCCGGCAGCGAACGAATCAAGCTGCTGTAGCGCGCCTCGCTTTCGTCGAGCGCCGTGCGCGCGACGTCGGGCTTCGAGAGCTCGTGCATGAACAGCACGATGTGATCGGGCGGGGCTGGGACGAAACGGAGGCGCACGTACTGAGTCGCTTCGGTGCGGTCGTAGCGCCGGACGGCCAGCTCGTGTTCCACGACGACGCCTTCGGTGGCGCAGCGCAGGGCGTCCGCGATGACCTCCGGCTGATCCCGATACAGACCGGCCATCGGCTTGCCCTTCAGGGACATCAGCACGGGGTTCTTGCTCCGCGCCGCGGCGTTCACGTGCTCGAGGATGAACTCGTCGCCGTCGCGCCGAAACGCGTAGCAAAGGATGGGAGCCTCTTCGAAGAGCCCGAGGTCCATGATTGCCTCTGTCGCCCGGCGACGACCTGCCGCCGGATCCTTTCCGCTCTACGGCCACCCTTCGGGGTGCCTAAGGGACGACCGGCGCGGCCGGCGGGCGGGCCCGTGGTTTCGAGCGCTCAGACCGGCTAAACCTGTTCCCGTGGCGACCCGAAAAGCGAAAGCTCCCAAGGCCGAGGGCGCGAAAAAAACCGAGGGAACGAAGAAACGCCGAGGAGTGAAGCTCCAGCCGACCGGCCTCGGCGCGGCCGAGCTTGCCGACCCCGGCGAGTCGGAAAAACTCACCGAGCTCGCGGCGCGGGTCGAGGCCGACGGCGGCGCAGTTCTTGCGCGCTACCGCGAGCCGCTCGGCGGCCACGCTCTCCTCCTCACGGCCCTGCCGATCGAGCGCGTGGCGCCGACGCCCTTCCAGCGGGACGTGAGCGACGCGCACGTCCGCAAGCTCACGCGCGCCATGGACAAGACCAAGCGCTTCCTCGATCCCATCATCGCGATCGCGTCGGAAGGCATGTATTGGACGCCCAACGGCAACCACCGCCTGACGGCGCT
>DASXWF010001350.1:0-4205 GCA_036503835.1 Polyangiaceae bacterium
GCTCGTGCTCGACGCGCGCTTCGCGATCGAGCGCTCCGACGTGCGCGCCGGAGTTCCGGGCTGCGCCGACGCGGTCTTCGGCGCGGGTCGGGCGCTCTGCGCCAATCCGCTGTTCGACGCCTGGGTCGAGCTGAGCGAGCCGCCGGCGCTGCACGCCGTTCGGCCACCGGACGCGAGCGATCCGGGGCCGCGGGAACGGCTCGGCGAAGCTCTGTTTTTCACCACGCTGATGGCGCCGGACGCTTCGAGCGAGGGCCGGCTCAGCCGCTTCACCTGCGAAACGTGCCATTTCGAGGGCGGCACGGACGGCCGCGTCCACCACAGCGGCCGCGACGCGATCCGCGTGAGCACCCGCCCGCTGTTCGGCCTCTTGAACGCCGCGCCGCACTTCTCGCGCGCTCACGATCCCGATCTCACGTCCGTCTCCCACAACGAGTTCAGCGTCGCGAACCGCGGCAACCCGATCGACCCCTGGTTCGCTCTCGACCCCGCCCGCTTCCCGTGGCTCGGCGAGCTCGGCGTCGCTGCGGGCGTCATCGCCCCGCTCGAGCTCCGGCGCGCGCTGCTCGCGTTTCTCGCGCGCTTCTCGCACGAGGAGAACCCGGCCGCGCTGGCCCGCGCCGAGCCGCGCTTCAGCGAGACCGAGCGCCGGGGCGCGTCGCTCTTTCGCGATCGCTGCGCGCGCTGCCACGCCGCTCGCCTGATCGCGAACGAAGCGAAGAGCGACGTCCCGTTCGAACGCTGGGAAGCGCTCGTGCTCTCGCCGGCCGGCGCGCTCGTCTGGTCGAACGGCGGCTACGAGAAGACCGGCGTCGAGCCCTACGTGGAACGGCGCGGCACGCGCGTGTCTTCGCTGCGGCGCCTGTACTTGAAGCGGCCGTACCTCACGAACGGGTCGGCGGCGACGCTCGCCGAGCTCGTCGGGCTCGCGCGCGTCTCGGACGGCGGCTTCTGGCACGGCGGCCCCGCGCCTTCCGAGGCCCGAGGGTTCGAGCCCGGCGAACGCGACGCGCTGGTCGCATTCCTGGGCCTTTTGTAGCACCGGTTAACTTTCGCCTCGAACGGGCCGTTCCTCCACGGAGGCGAATTCATGAGGGTCCGTTCCGCTCGTCTGACGCTCGCGCTGCTCGCCGCAACGGGCGGCGCTCACGCCGCTCCTCCCACCACGGCGCCGCGCGCCGGCGCCGCGCTGGCCCCCGCGCCGGTTGCGCCCCCCGCGGCCGAGTCGGGCGACGCGCGCGATCGCGCGCGCGTGCTCTTCGAGCGCGGTTCCGCCGCCTACTCCGACAAGCGCTACTTCGAGGCCATCGACCTATTTCTCGAGACGCAGCGCGTGTACCCGACACCGCACCTCGCGTTCAACATCGCCAAAGCCTACGATCACGTCGGCAACCAGACCGGCGCGCTCCGCTACTACCGCGAGTACCTGCGCGGCTCGTCCGACGCGGCCGACGCCGCGGAGGTGAAGGGCCGCATCGCGGCGCTCGAGGCGGCGCTCGCCGCCCGCGGCATCCAGCAAATCAGCGTGCTCTCCGTTCCCGAGGGCGCGACCGTGTGGCTCGACGATCAACCGGTCGGCGTCACCCCCTGGACCGGCGAAAACGCGCCTGGTCGTTACCGCATTACCCTGCGCTACCCGGGTCACACCGACGTCACCGAAACCCTCGAGCTCGCGAGCGACCACGCCGCCGAGCTTCGGGTCGAGCTCCGCGCCGAACCACCCAAGCCGCCGGCAGCGCCGGCGCGCGCGCCGGCTCCCGACATGAACTGGCCGACCAACCACGTCGGCACGCTGACGTGGGCGACGTTGGCCGTGGCCAGCGGCGCGCTGATCGGCGCGCTCGCCGTCGAAGCCACGTCGAGCAACGGCGAGCAGGGCTTCACGCGCGGCGGTGCCTTCCTTACCGGTATCGGCTCGGCTCTCGCCGTGACCGGCGGGGTGCTCCTGTGCTTCGACCTCTGCTCGGCGCGCGCCGAACCGCGCGCGGCGGTCGGTGTCGGTTTCGCCCCGGGCGGGGCTGCCGCGACCTTCCGCGGCAGCTTCTGAGACGACTCTGACGCGACAGGCGGAGTCGAGCTCCGCGATCGGCCGCGGCGCCGTTCACTTGTCCGCGAATGGGTTCTTGAGCTCCGAGGAGCGCGCGGGCTGCTTGGCGCGCGCGGGTCGAGGCGCGCCGCGCGCGGGCTTGGCCTGAACCGGCGCCGGTCGCGGCGCGACTTCCGCCGGCTCGTCGGCGAGCTTCGCGTGCGCGGTCGGGACCGGCGCCGCGCGTGGCGCGTCCTCACGCGGCTCCGGCGGTTCGGGCACGGATCGCGGCGGCTCTTGCGTCGAGACGCTGCGCGGCGAGGGCTCGCCCGACTCACCGGGTGAGCTCAACGCCGCGAAGGCGAAGGCCGCGGTAGCGCCGACGCCGGCCAGGACGAGCCACAGCGCTTTGTGTCCTTCCCACGGCTTCTGCGGGCGTGCTCGTAGCCGGGTCGTGCGCCCGCGCGCAGCCTTCGCTTCGGCGGCGGCGTCGGGTTCCGGCGCCGGCGGGTCGAACGATCCGACGGGTCCGAGCGCGCGCGTGGAAAGCTCGAACGGAGGCGGCGGCGCTTCGGAGGGAACGTCGAGCGGCGCTTCCGGAGCCGCGGGCGGCGCGTCGCCGTAGGTTTTGGAACGCACGGTGGCGGGCGTCGCCGATCGGGGCAGCATCGAGAGCAGCGCTTCGGCCGCAGGAAACATCGAGAGCATCGCTTCCCCCGCGCCGGCGCCCGGCGACAACCAGGGGCGCAGCGGTGCCTTCGTGATGTCCTCCTCCACGCCGCGCGAGACCAAAAATCCTGCGAGCGCCGCGCCGAGCGCGCGCATGTCGGGGAAGCGATTCTCGCGCTGTTTGCTCAGGCAGCGCGCGATGATCGCCCAGAGCTCCGGCTCGTCGATGTCGTGCTCGGCGAGCGTCTTCGGCTCGGTGCCGAGAATGGCCCAGAGCAGCGCCTGATAGTTCTGACCCGTGAACGGGCACGCGCCGGTCACGCTCTCGTAAAACGCGACGCCGAGCGCCCAGATGTCGGCGCGCGCGTCGATCTGCGCTTCTCCCCGGGCCTGCTCCGGCGCCATGTACGCGGGGCTGCCGAGCACGGTGCCTTCCAGCGTGAGCTTCGGCGCGACCTTCTGCTCGAGCTTCGCGATGCCGAAGTCGAGGATCTTCGGCTGCAGCTTGCCGTCCAGCATTCGCGTGAGGAAGATGTTGTCGGGCTTGAGGTCGCGGTGAACGATGCCGCGCTCGTGCGCGACGGCGAGCGCGTCGATGATGGGCAGGAGCGTCTGCGCCGCGCGCGTGGGCTTGAGCCTTTGCTTGCGCGCGAGCAGCGACGCCAGGCTCTCGCCGTTCAAGAGCTCCATCGCGATGAAGGGCACGCCCTGCTCGCTCTTGCCGAAATCGAAGACCTGGATGATGGCGGGGTGCGCGATGCAGGCGGCCGCGCGCGCTTCCTGCTGCATGCGCTCGGCCGCGCCGGGCACGTCGTCCGAGAGCCCGGGGCGCAAGAGCTTGAGCGCGACGTGCGTGTCCAGGGTGAGGTTTTTGGCCACCCAGACCGACCCCATCCCACCTTCACCCAGCTTTCTGATGAGCTCGAACTTCTGGGCCACGATCGAGCCCTGTGCGAAGGGCTCGGCCTGGGAAGGTCGAAACGACGCGCGCACGGAGGTCGTGCTCGCGAAGGAAGCCTCTTGCGTGGCGCGGAGCGGCTGCACGCCGTCCGGCAGACCGTCGGGCAGCTCCTCGGGAATGGCTTTGGCAGAGAGGAAACGCAAGCCTGGCCTCACACCTGTCCATTCTGAGAAACGGTCGGCTCCGACCGGATCTTGAGGGTGTGTCTCAGGCCGGGCTGATCGAAGGCCTGTGGCCGACGATCGGATCCACTGCGGACAGAACGGCGACCTGGATCTCCAGACGCCGGGTCGGGCTGATCGGTGAGCCGTCGAATTCGACGATGCTGAAACGATCGAACACGCGGGTTCCGGTCGTGCGGACCTGGGAGGCGACGATCTGCACGCGCTGCTGGAAGAGCGCCTGCGCCAGAGCGAGCAGCAGGCCCGAGCGGTCGCCGGTCTCGACCTCCAGCGTGGCGAAGGAGCCGTCGTTGGCTTCCAGGAAGCGGACGACCGTCTCCGCCGCGGCGGGTGTGGGTGAAGGTCGGAGGGAAGGCTCGCTGGCACG
>DASXWF010001351.1:0-8854 GCA_036503835.1 Polyangiaceae bacterium
GCATCAAGCCGGAGCTCGCGCGCTGAGCACCGCGCTCATCCGCTCTCCGGCTGGTCTCGTCACGCGGTAACTCGAGCTGTCGGATCGCGAGCCACTGGTGACGCCGACGGTGGCCGATTCACCGCGGACTTGGCCGAGTCACACGGCGCATCCACACGCCGCGCTTTCCGGTGGTAGCGAGGGCGCGACCAGGTCGCACGCATGGGGCGTTCGAGGGCCGGACGGCCACGTCGACGGCGCTAGCCGCGCTTCATTTTCGGCTGAGCAGAGCTTGGTTCCTGTTCGAAGTATCGCCCATCGTCGTCAAAGCTGAAGTCTAGATCACATCTAGTGCAGTACAGGATCGGCCCCCTAGTCGGCACGCCAGCAACATACGGATCCATCCTGGCGGTCCAGAATCGCTCCCGCGTCTGCTTGCCGAATTCCGAATCGCACTGCGGACAACGCCAGGATGCGCGAAGCTTCCAGGAGCGCCGCTCAGACAGTAAGAGCAGCGAAACCACTAGCACTGTCCCGAGGATAGTCGCGACAAACACCTGCGCCCACAACGGCATGCTCTTGGTCGGCCCAACATATCAGGCATAGGACCGGGATGGCGGTAGAATCCCGATGGGCGCGAGCCACCCGCTCCACTTCATCAAGGCCCCTGCGCGATCCGCGGCATGCGCACGCGAAAGGTCGTTCCAGAAGCTTCCGACGACGAGACCTCGACCGTTCCGCCGTGAGCGACGACGAGCTCGCGAACGATGAAGAGGCCGAGTCCCAGTCCCTGTGCTCGCCCTCCGTGATGGCTGCGGAAAGGGTCGAAGAGATTCGGAAGGAGCTTCGGCGGGATCGCCCCGGCGTTGTGGACCTCGAACGTCACTTCGGTGTCTTCGGAGCCGTTCAGTCGAACCGTGATCGGGGCGCCCTGCGTTCCGTGCTGGCCGGCGTTCGCGACCAGGTTCGAGAGGACTTGAAGCATCCGATCCGGATCCCATCGCACCTCCAGGTCGCCCGTGGACTCGCAGCGCATCGTCCACTCGGGATGTGCGAGCTCGAGCTCGTCGGTGACCTGTCCGCACAGGGCGTCCAGCCGCATCTCGCGCGGCTGGACCTCGATACCGCCTCCCATGCGGGCTCGCGTGAAGTCGAGGAGCTGTTCGATCATCCGCTCCATGCGTTTTCCGCTCGACAGAATCTTGCTCAAGGGTCTTCCCGTCGCGTCGGTGGCCGGCGCCCCCTCGTGCCGCATGAGCATGGTCTGCGCCGCCATCATCATCGCCGAGAGCGGATTCCGGAGGTCGTGCGCCAGCACCGCGGCGAAGAGCTCGTTGGCTCGAACGGTCTCTTCGAGCAAAGCGACGGCCGAAAAACGCGCGATGACGGACGCGAGATGGTTCGCGATCGCGAGCGCCAGTTCCACCTCTTGAGTTCCGAACTGGTGGGACGTCTCGTAGTAGACCATGAACTTTCCGAGGAGACGTTCACGGTTGACGAGCGGGAAGAATCCGAGCGCGCCGATCTTCTCCTCGCGAAACAGGTCTTCGTAAGAACGAAGTGACCCCTCGGCTTGCACGTCCGGCACGAGCACGGGATGGGGAGCGGTTGCATCGGCGGGCCAAGGCGAATGGCCTTCGACCGCGGCTCGGTAGCGCTCCGAAAGGTTTCGCCACGCGACGAAGCGCATGACATTGCGTTCGTCGAAGGTCAAAATTGCGAGGCGGTCCGTGCCGAGCGCGCCCTGGATGGCAGTCAGGGCGGCTCCGAACACGACCTTCACATCGTCGGCGACGGCGACCGCTTCGGCGAAATGGTAGAGCTGTTCGGCGCGCCGTCGCGCTTGCTCGGCTTCGGCGAAGAGTCGGCTGTTCTCGATGGCTACGGCCGCTCGCGAGGCGAGTTCCTCGAGGAGCTGGAGATCCGCCTTCGTGTAGCTTTCGCCCTCCCGGAAACGCGTGGCCATCACCGTTCCGATGATGGCGGTGGGGGAGCGCAGGGGAACGCAGAGCATGGCGTAGATGGGATAGCGCTCCAGGAACGCGCGATACGCGGGAGCGGCGCGCTCCATCATTGCGCCCGGATCGATGGCCGGGATGAGCGCGCTCTCGCCGGTGGCCACGACCGTTCCGCTCACCCCGTCGCCGACGGGGATGGGACTGCTCGCGGCCAAGGCTCGAAGCAGCGCTTCCGCGTCCGGGTCCGGATGATGAACGCTCACCGTGTGCAGGAATCCGTCCTTCAGAAGCGAGACACCCGTGGAGCTGCGAAGGGTCGTGCCGAGCTCGGAAGCCACTCGGGCGAGTCGAGCGTTCAGCTCGAGGTCGGTCTCGACGAAGACGCGCGAAGCGTGGCTCAAGATCCCCATGCGCAGAGCGGCGCCGTCCGCCTCTGCTCGGCTGCGACGCTCGAGCTCGAAGAGACGCAAGCGCTCGACGGCCTGACTCGCATACCGCGAGGCAAGCAGCAGAAAATCCCTCTCCTCCTCGGCGGTGTCCCCCGCAACGTTGGTCGTCAGCCCGAGCGCGCCGAGGACACGCCCGCGAACGACGAGCGGCAAGCACGCGATCCGATAGGACGCGCCCGGAGTCACCGACGCTGCGAGATGGGGATACTTCTCCAACAAATCCGACTGCGAGCCGATCCAAACGGGCTCGCCTCGGCGCACGCAATCGACGGCCGGAATCGCCGAGGCATCGCTCAACGGCAGCTGCGCGAACCGCTCGGCAACCCCGTCCGCGTAGCCTTTCTGCCGAGCGAGTCGCAAGAAGCGCCCCGGCTCGTCGACGAGCCAGAGCGCGACGCTCGACGCGCCGAGTGCGTCGTAGATCCGATCGACCAGCGCCTCGTACACCTGGTCGCTCGATACGGCGTCCGCGATGGCCGCGGTGACCTTCCCGAGCCGTTCCGCGCGCGCCGCCGCGGCGTCGCGAAACCGCTCCAGGCGTTTCCGTTCCGTCACGTCGCTGACCAGCGAGACGAACCCGGGAGTGCCGTCGGGCCCCGGTTGCGGAATGTACGTGGCCTCGATCGAGCGCGTGCGCCCGTCGGCATACGGAAGATCCTCTTCGTACCTTACCGGCTCACCGCGCAGCGCCTGCTCGACGTACGGCCGAGCCTTTTCGTAACCCTCGGCACCGAGCACCTCCGAAAGGTGCTTACCGAGGATGTCCTGTCTCGCGCGGCCGAACCAGCGCTCGTAGGCGGCGCTGGCGAAGCGGTAGCGCGCGTCTCCGTCCACGTAGGCGACGAGCACGGGGAGCGCATCGGTGATGGAGCGAAACTGTTCTTCGCTCTGTTTGCGCGACGGTTCGGCGATCTCGTGGGGAGAGTTCCCGCTCGGGTGCGCGCGCGGCATGCGTCCGGCAGTTCCTACGTCACGGCTGTCCGTCATCCATCGCCTGCCTGTAACGGCGGCCCGATTCTAGCCGCACCGCCGCCCGGCCACGAGTCCGACGAGGCTGACAAATGGGAGAGTCGCTGTACTTGCCGAAGGTCTCCGCGGCTTTACCTGTTCGAGGGCGTGGATTCCGCCCAGGAACCGACGACCCGCACCTTCACGGAGGGCGCGTTCGTGTCGTCAGAGCGGGTAGGTCCGCCGGAGAAACGCGACCACGTCGAGGCTCAGTGGAGGCGGAGTCCGTTCACTCCAGAACGACAGTGGGTAGAGGGTGCTCGCACGAACCTCGGCGGCGACGGACTCGCAGCGCGGGAGATGTGCAGCGCGCTGGGCGAGCCAGCCGACTGCGCAGGGGTGTTCGAGACCCATGGCGTGGCCGAATTCGTGCGCCAGTAGCGCCGACAGGCTCGTGGGCGGAGCCGCCGAGCGCAGCCCTGCGGGGGGCACGCCGCGGTAGTTCTCGGGCGGCCTCCGCCAGTCGAAGTTCACGGCGTTGATCTGGATGTCCGCTTCGACGATCTGAGCTTGTCCGGAGGCGCCTTCGACGTAAGTCTGCGTGCGCGCCGGCTGCGAGTCGGGATAACACGCCTCCCGCTTTTGCTTGCCCGGCGGGCACCAGCGATCGTCGCGGAAAACGATGGCGTTCTTGCCGTCGCGCTCGGCGACCCCTTCCCCGTGACGGACGCGGAGGACGATGCGAACGCGCGCACCCG
This sequence comes from Polyangiaceae bacterium, assembly GCA_036503835.1. GTDB lineage: Bacteria > Myxococcota_A > Polyangia > Polyangiales > Polyangiaceae > PMG-095. Next base: position 4,093 of record DASXWF010001351.1, read on the forward strand.
TCGTGCCGTGATCCGACCAGACCTTTGCCGCCTCGCTCACTCGGGCCAGGGTTTCGGCGTCGCCCCAGCGCGAGTCGGCACCGGCAAATACCTCGAACACGAGCGCCGGATCGGACCAGGTGGGGACGTCCTTCGGAGCCGCGTGGCCCGACGCATCGTCGTCGCGAGCAAGCCAAACGCCCGAGACCGTGGCGGCCAACGTCGCCGCCACGGCGACTCCCGCCGCCCAGCCCGTCATTGCACGAAGGGTGGGCAGATGCCGTCGACCGGGTCGTAGTAGCGGCAGCTGACGACGCAGCCGCGCACGTTGAACGGATCGTAGTACGGGGCTTCGGGCGGGCAGCTGAAGCACTCGGAAAGATAGACGCGCGATCCTTCCGGGCACTCGCTGCACTCGCCGTCCACCTTGCCTTGGCCCTCTTCGCAGCCCTCCTCGAACACGATGACGGGGTGGCAGACTCCGAACGGGTCGGTCGCTTCACCCTCGGGGCACGGCTCGCAGTTGGTCGAAAGCGCGTCGACCGGTCCGGGCGCCGATTCGCCTTCGAGCCAGCCCGCGACGGTCGAGTCTGCGCATTCCTCGAGCGCCCTTCGGAAACTGAAACCCTGTCCGCCGTGGGGCGTTTCCGAGTGCAGGGCGAAGACCTGGCAGCGCTCGCACCAGTTCTTGTCCTGAGCCTTCATTTCCTGGTTGAGGGCGACCAGGGCGTTGTGGCGGTCGAACGGGAATCCGTTGTCCACCCAGCGAGCGATCCAGCCGCGCAGACTGCTCGCCGCGAGCGCGACCGGTTCGTCGGGGGCATTGAAGTCGTTCCAGTGCGCGGCCGCGAGGGAGTCATCCTCCTGCTGCACCCAGGCGCGGCCGTCCATCGGCACGTCGCGACCTCCGGCGTTGAGATGGCCGTCGAACACGTCGTTGTAGAGGAGGACGTTCACGGCGACGCGCGAGTCGAAGTCGCAATCGTGCACGCAGTCGGACACGTCGTCGTCGTCCGCGCAGTCGGCTTCGCACAGATCGTGCAGCTCGCCGAAGCTCCGGTTGCCCTCGAGGCAGTTCAGGCGGTACCGGTTCGTTTCGGCACGCAGGGCGCAGTAGGACATGGGGGATTCCGAGACCGAGCTGTCGTCGTCCCATTCGTCGAACTCGAACTTGCTGACTCCGCTGACGAGCTGGGACGCGAACAGATCCGCGAAGCTTTCGCTCATGACGGTGACCTGGTCGGACGAGTCTTCTTCGCTGCCCTCTGCAATTCGTTCCGCCCAGTAGGCCGGCAGACGAGCGGGATTGCGCTCGTCGATCAGGGCGCACATCACGTAGTGCCCGTACTCGTGCGAGGCAACCCGCGAGTCGTGCGTGCTGGAATTGGCCGGCAACACGATGTCGATGTCGCTGACCGCGGTCATCAGCAGAGCGACCGGCAAGAGGAACGTGTTCTGCACGTCCTGGCTGACGGTCGTCGTCATCGAGTCGAAGCCCAGGCAGGGGGCATACGGCCGCTTGCGGTCCCCGCCCGCCGTGTCCGCCGAGACGGTGTCCGCCACGCGGCCCACGAGCACGGTCGCCCGAGGCGGCGTGTAGCCGGCCACGTCTCGCAGGTAGTGACGCCCGTCGATGAACTGAGCCATCGAATGCAGCTTGCGGTTGTCGGACTGCCAGATCATGCGCCGGCTCGAGTCGAACTCGCCGAGCTCCCCCCGGTAGTCGCAGATCTCGTCCCGCTCCAGGAACTGCTCGAAGCGCGCCGCCGGGTGCTCCAGGTCGACGCAGACCGCCTCCGCGACCGTGCCCTCGGCGACGTTCATCGTCGCGATGCCGTTCTCGTTCGTGTCGGCGTATTCGGAGTGGATGTTGAGGCCGAAGCGCGAGTGCTCGACGGTGATCTTCAGGTCCTCGAGCGGCATCTCCCAGCCGAACTTCGCGCCCCAGGTGCGGCGCAGGGGAGGCCGGTCGCCGAAGGTCGGGTCCACCTCCAGCGCCGAAAGGTAGACCCTGAGCTGGACGCTGCCCGAGATGACCTGGTCGACCTCCCCGGCGACATTTCGAATGCCGTGGTAGGTGTCCTCGAGCGCGTCGGCACCACTGCGAATGAAGTCGCCGAAGCCGGGTGCTCCCGGCGCCTCGCCGGGCTCTTCTTCACCGCGCGCGACGTACTCGAAGCCGGCGCCGAAGAGGACCTCGTACGAGAAGGCGCCGTCGTCCGTAGCCGCCTCTTCGGGCAGCTCGCGCAGGATGACCGCGTCGAAAACGTCGGGATCGCCGGCGCTCCCGGGATCGAGCGCGGCCGCGCGAATCAAGTTGTAGGTCTTGGCAGGCAGGATCGCGAACACGAACACGCCTTCGCCGTCACCCGAGTAGTTGATCGAGCCGCACTTGCCGTAAAACTTCGCGAGCTCCGCGCTGAGGAGCGGCTTGCCCCTGTAGTAGACGAACAGCTCGTCCAGAAGCTGCCGCTGGCTCGGCGTCCTGAGGTAGATGCCGGCATAGAAGAGGTTCGGTCGACCCTGGGCGTCGAGCTCGGGGAGCGGGGTGGTGCCTGCCCACGAGAAGCCGTCGCGCATCTCGATCGACTCCGCGGGATCGATCGGATAGCCGATGCTGTCGGCGCAGCCGTTGCCGGCGGAGAGGAGGACGGTGACGTCGGGTTCCGACTCGTCGTCGTCGAGCTCGAGCTCGAAGTGGCTGCCCTCGATCGAGGTGCCGGCTGCGGCGCCGTTCGAACAAGCGACGAACTCGTAGAAGAGGCCTTTCGCGCGATCGAGGGACGTCGCGGGCGGCGAGGTCGGGCTCCCGCCCGCGTAGCTGCAGACCACGGGAGTACCGGCCTGATCGATGGTGAGCTCGGCGCTGCCCGACCTGGCGTTCCCCGACTCGACCTCCAGGCGCGCGGGGATCACGAACTGTGCGGGCGCCCCGGGGGACCAGCTGCCGGTGACGCTGCTGCCGTCCGGACGCAGCCGCGCGCGCAGCTGATCGCCGGTGACGCTACGAATGACTTGCGCGTCCGGCCAGTTGACTCCGCCGCCGCGCGCCGTCGTCAGGGTCGTCGGGTCGAACGGCACCGCGTCGAGGAGCACCGAGCCCTGCGCGACGAGCTGTTTGGCGAAGAAGGAACCCTTGAAGCGCGCCGCGCCGAACGGCGCCAACGTGACGGTCGCTTCGGGAGCGATGACGGCACCCTCGAACGGCGCGCGCACGAAGGCCGCTTGTTGTCCGCGATGGACCGCGAGGAGCCGAGCCGGTGCCTCGCCGCTCGATTCGACCGAGCCCTGCAGGTTCAGCTCGTCGGTCACGTAGACGACGACGGGGCCGGACGAGTCGTCGATCGACAGCTGCCCTCCGGACTGAACCACCAGTCGGTCGATGAAGTATTGCCCGGCGCGCAGCGTCGCCGTGGCGCCGGGCTGTACGCGCAAGAAGCCGTAGCTGTCCGGGCCCAGCGTTCGAACCTGTCCCGGCTCGAGCTGGACGCCGGCCTGATATTCTGCGCTCTGCCGCACGGTCCATTCCGCGACCGTGGTCGTCCCGAGCCCGGCCCCGCCGAAGATCGTACCCGCAACGGTCACACCGTTCTGGCGCTCGATGGTGCCTGCCGCGAGCACGCTTCCCGAGATCTGCGCACCAGACCCCAGGAACAGGTTTCCCGTGGTCAGCACCGAACCGGTGTGGGCCGCAGCCTGAATGGTCGTGAGCCCCGAGCCCGTATTGGCCACGACGCCACCGATGTGAGCTTGAGACCCCACGCTGACGCCGTCGACGCCCGCGAGCGCCACCTGGGCGAGCGGAATGGTGCCCGGCAGATCGACGCTCACCGTGAAGCTGGTCGCCGCGGGAGGTAGCGGCGGAGTCTCTGGTTCGACTGCTAGCTCCAGGTCGTCGAGCCGATACGAGCCGGCAGGCCCGTTGATCACGATGCGCACCTTCAAGTCGGAGTAGGTCTGCCCGAGCGCGGCAACCAGCGCTGGCGGGAGCGGAAACTCCACGCGGTGAAACACACCCGGGGCGAGTCCCGCGAGCGGCCGCGATCCCAGGTCCGACCAGTGAAACCCCTTCGAGGGCAGCTGGACGATGACTCGCGTTTCGCCCCAGGCGGCGCTGCTCGGCAGCTTGATGTCGTAGCTCAAGCTCGCTCCGGCGCTCCCGAGCGATCCAAGCGGGATGCTCGCGACCTCGGCCCAGCCGCCGGCGGCCACCGCCAACGAATGGGCTCCCTGCGAGTGGTCCGTACTGTTGCTCAAGGCCGCCGCGCTCGACCAGTCGGCGGCGCTCTCGAACCCGAGCACGCGCGCTGCCTCCGAGCCCAACCCCTCGTGGGTCCGACCCACGGAAGACTCGCCGTGCTGGGAGCAGCTGCTCCCTACCAACACGAACAAGCCCAGCGCCGGGGCGCCTCGACGGAACGCAGCTCGGGTTCTCTCGTGCATCGCCACTCCTCCCTTTTTGGGGATAGGAGTAATTACGAAGCGCCGCGAGAACCTGGTCGCGAAAACCGCACCCCTTTCGTTTTCTAGTCGCCCTACGTCGCCTCTCGTTCGGCGGCGTTCATCGAGCAAGGCCAAGCGCGCTGGCTAGCCCAGACTGCCTTACCCCGGGCGCCGATCGCCGGGCGAACCGCTGGTTCAGTCGTGCGGCGCCGAAGGGCGATCGCTGATGCAGAGCGCGGCGCACTCACCCGCGAGGATGGCGCGAGGCGGGAGGTCAACGGGACCGTGCGCGCGATCGGCGATCACGCTCGCGGCGGCGAGGACTTCCCGTAGCGTTGGA
>DASXWF010001352.1:0-1843 GCA_036503835.1 Polyangiaceae bacterium
GACGAGAACAGGAAGCGCTTCACGCCGGCCTGCTTCGCCACGCGCGCGAGATGAACCGAAGCGTGGAGGTTGATGTCGTAGGTGATGTTCGGGTTCAGATCCCCGAGCGGGTCGTTCGAGAGCGCCGCCATGTGGCAGACCGCGTCGAACCCCTTCAGGTGCTCCACCGCCACCTCGCGCAAGTCGAGGCGCAGCTCCGGGAGCTCGTCGGGCGGACTCTGGAAGTCGCACTCGTTGAAGAACCCGGTGTCGAGCCCCACGACGTCGTAACCCGCCTTCGCCAGCACCGTCGCCATCTCGACGCCGATGTAACCCTTGTGACCCGTGACTAGTACCTTCATGGACTCGATTCCCTGCTGGCGCCCGTCGAGCGCGCTAGATGACGATCTTCCTCAAGTGAAACGCTTCTGCATACCCTTCTTCGGCCTGGCATTCCACTCCCCGAATGCTCATCAGGCCGAGAAAGGTCTCGGGCCGGAACCAGAGGCGGCTCTTTTGCGTCGCGTAGTGCCGGCAGAGGAGCTCGGCTTTTCGCTCCGCGAGGGCGCGCGACACCGGGACGAACAGGTTCGGATGTCCGAGATCGCCCTCGTACTTCGGGATCTCGTACTCCAGGATCAGGTGGTTCCTGAACGTGTTCCAGGTGAGGTCCGCGAGCAGCTTGTGATCCTGATGCACGTCGTGACGGTGGTGTGAAAACACGACGTCGGGCTGCGTGCTCCGCTTCAGCTCCTCGAAGAAGTCTTTGATCTCGGGGGCGATGAACGGAAAGTAGCTCTCGCGGAAGGCCTTGACCGTGATCCTGGCCTCCGCGGCGCCCGCGAGAAAGTCGCCTGCGCTGGCGCGCGTCTCGCGCTCGCGCTCGGGGGTGGACGCGAACGTCACCCAGTGCACGCTCGAGCCGGGGCGCTCGCCGAGGAGCTTCAGCAACGTCGCGCCGCACCCGATGTCGACGTCGTCGCAGTGCGCGCCGAGGCACAGCACGGAGAGGGGCGCAGTCGGTCCCGCCCCGAATGCCGACCTGAGCATCACACCACCGTGGCTTCGGGGATCGGCACGATGAAACGCGCGCCCCAGTCACGCACGTGCGCGAGCTGCTTCATGATCTCGTCCTTGAAGTTCCACGGCAGGATCAACACGTAGTCGGGCTTCACCTCGTCGATCTTTTCGGGCGCGAAGATCGGGATGTGCGTCCCCGGCAGGAACCGCCCCTGCTTGTACGGGTTGCGATCGACCGTGAAGTCGAGGAAGTCCTGGCGGATGCCGCAGTAGTTGAGCAGCGTATTGCCCTTGCCCGGCGCGCCGTAGCCGACGATGCGCTTGCCTTGCCGCTTCAGGTCGATCAGGAGCTCGAGCAGCTTGCGCTTGGTTTCGCGCACGCGCTCCTCGAACGCCGTGTACGTCTCGACCTTGCGATAACCGGCGTCCTCCTCGCGCTTCCTGAGCGAGAGCACGCGCTCGCTCACGGGCCGGCTCGTGTCGCTCGCGTGGCGCGCGTAAATGCGCAGCGAGCCGCCGTGCGTCCAGAGCTCCTCCACGTCGAAGATGGTCATGCCGTGGCCGGCGAAGATCGCCTCCGCGCTGATCAGCGAGAAGTAGCAGAAATGCTCGTGATAAATCGTGTCGAACTGGTTCTCGTCGAGCATCCTCTGGACGTGCGGGAACTCGATCGTGACCGTGCCCTTCGGCTTCAAGATCTCGGAGATGCCAGCCACGAACGAGTTCAGGTCCGGGACCTGCGCGAGCCCGTTGTTGCCGAGCACGAGATCCGCCTGCTTGCCGGCCGCCTTGAGCTCCCGGCCCTTCTCCTTGCCGAAGAACGCGACCTCGGTCGGAACCGAGC
>DASXWF010001353.1:0-2432 GCA_036503835.1 Polyangiaceae bacterium
GGGGCCGCCGCCCGACGAGCCCTCGCGCCCGTCCGTCGCGCCGGGCAGCGTTGCTCCGGTCACGCCGAGTAGCGTTGCCTCGGTCGCGCCGGGCAGTGTGGCGCCGGTCACGCCGGTCGCGCCGCTCACGCCGAAGCCGAACTCGGTGACCCGCCGCTCGATCCCGCCCGTCGCCACGAGCGAGCTCTGGGCCGGGAAGATCCGCGTGCTCGGCGAGCTCGGCAGCGGCGCGATGGCCAAGGTCCTGCGCGGCTACGACACGAAGCTCCGGCGCGAGGTCGCCCTCAAGGTCACGAAGCTGCCGCGCCGCGAGATGCCCCGGCAGGCGCTCGCGCGCTTCGCCGAGGAAGCGCAGATCACCGCGCAGCTCGAGCACCCGAACGTCGTGCCCATCCACGACCTCGGCGCCTCCCCGGACGGGCACGCGTACTTTTCGATGAAGCTCATTCCGGGGCTTTCGCTGGAGGCGATCCTCGAGCGGCGCCGCGCGGAAGACCCGGTCATCCTCGCCCAATTCGGCCTGCGGCGCCTGCTCGACGTGTTCCTGCAGGTCTGCCAGGCCATCGACTACGCCCACGCCCGCGGCGTGGTGCATCGCGATCTCAAGCCCGCCAACATCATGGTGGGCGACTTCGGCGAAGTCCTGGTGATGGATTGGGGCGTCGCGAAGGTCGCGGAATCGGCCGCGGAACGCGCGGGCAACGTCACGACGAACCCCGAGGACGGCAGCATTCCCGACGTCGAGGACTCGGCGCCACCCTCGCTGCGCCCGGGCGTCACCTCCGTGCGCGCCGCCGCCAAGGCCTGGCAGACGCAGGACGGCACCGTCATCGGCACGCCCGAGTACATGTCGCCCGAGCAGGCGCAGGGGCTCTCGATCGACGGGCGCGCCGACATTTACGCGCTCGGCGTGATTCTCTACGAAATCCTGTGCGGGCAGGTGCCGTTCGAGGACGAGGATCCGCACGTGACGCTCGATCACGTGATCAACGACACGCCGCCGGCGCCGAGCGACTTGCAGTCGGGAATCCCGGCGGCGCTCGAGGCTCTCACGCTGCGCCTGCTCGTGAAAGATCCCGCCGAGCGAACTCTCACGATTCCCCAGATTCGCGCGCACGTACAGAACTACATCGAGGGCATCGCGCGCCAGTACGAGCGCGAATCGCTCTTCGGCAGCATCGTTTCGAGCGCGAGCGCCCTGGTGCTGTTCGCGTTCCTCGTCTGGTACCTGACGGGTCAGTCGATCGCGAAAGTGCTCGTGCTGGGCCCGCCGGCCGTCGTGAACGCCGTGGGTTGGTTCTTGCTCGTGCTCGCCGTCGGCTACCCGCTCTGGGCGAACTGGACGCTCTTTCGCCTGGGGCGCAAAAACTCCGATCCCTTCCGCACCCCTTCCTCGGAAGAGCTCTTCGTCTCCGGTTTTCTCGCGCACCGCACCTTCTCCGCGGCGCTCGCCCCGCTCTTCCAGCTGGTGTTCATCGTCGAACTCGTGGTGCTCGCGGTGCTGCAGGCGGGCCGCGGCTCGCTCGGCTCGGGTGAGCTCGTTCGCCACGTTTCGAGCCAGCTTCGAGCCGAATGGTCCGAGGCCCTGATCGTAATTCTGGTCTTTCAGTTCGCCTACCTGTTCCTCCTCACTTCCGAGGTGCGCTACGCCCGCCGCATCGATCGCTACGAGCTCCTCGCCGTGCGCCCGCGCTGGGAGTCGGTGTGGCCTTATTTCTTGATCATCGTGCTGCTCTCCACGGTCGTCACGACCGAGGTGCTCGACTGGGCCCTCGGGAAATCGAGCGTCGACCTCGGCAGCTGGCTGCGCAAGGAGCTCGCGCCGGGCTCGCTGGACCTGGTCGAGATCGCGAAGACCCTCGTCTTTCAGGGCACCTTCCTGCTCGCGCTCTCGGCGACCACGTTCCTGGCCGCCTTCTCCTTCCCCGAAATCCTCGCGGCGCTTCGCGCTCCCAACCAGCCCGCCGACGAGGCGTCGGTGACGAGCCGCGGCCCCTACTTCCTGCGCTCGCTCGCCACGTTCCGCGCGGCCCGCGCGATCTGGCTCTACGGCGGCGCGATGATCGGCAGCCTCACGGCCATCCGCATGCTCTCCGAGTCCACGGAGCGCCCACTGCTCGCCCGCATTCTTTACATCCTCGGCCCTTCGCTGCTCGGCTTCATCGGCTACTCGATGATGCGGAGCCGCACGCTGCGCTACCTCGCGCAGGAGCCGGCGCTCCACCGCATGCTGCGCGCCCGCGTGCGGCAGGCCCGCGAGGCTCAGCAGAAAGCCAACCTCACCGCTCTCGAGCAGGCCTCCTGGCGCGCGCGCTGGGTTCAGCTCGCCGCGCCGGTCCTCGGCCTCGCGGGCTACCTCGCGTGGCTCTGGAGCGGCGTCCGGTACGGTTCGATGCGCGACCTCCCCGTACCGGTCACGACCAAGGACTGGC
>DASXWF010001354.1:0-3249 GCA_036503835.1 Polyangiaceae bacterium
TCGGTAAAGGCCGTTGTCCGGTAGGTCGATCATCGGTGCCTGCAGAGGAGCGGGTTAGGGAGCCGGACTCTAGCCGAACGGCACGCAGCGACAAGCGCGTGCGCGGCGCCAGCCGGTCGGCCTTTCGGGCGTTGCGAGCGATTCTGGGCACGAGTAGCCTCGGCGGCCATGGCGACCCGGAAAAGCGCGCGCAGACAGGTGAAGAAGGCGGGCCCCCAACCGGCCAAGAAGAAGACGCAGCCGGCCAAGGCGGTCGCGAAGGCCAAGCCGGCGAAGGAGCCGAAGGCGAAGGAACCGAAGAAGGGCGCGCCCGCGAAAGCGAAGGCGGCAGAGGCGAAGGCCGCGAAGGCCAAGCAGGGCAAGTCGAAGCCCGCGGCGCCTTCGGCCCTCGCTCAGATCGGGAACGCGGTTCGAAAGGTCGCGACCGTCGCGAAGGCCGTGGCCAAGGTCGCGAAGGCAACGGTCGCGAAGAGCGGCAAACAGCCGCCCGCCGCGAAGGGCGGCGGCGTCGACGTGGGCAGTCGCGCTCCGAGCTTCTCGCTCAAGGATCAGAACGGCGACGTCGTGGACTCCGCCTCGCTCGCCGGCGCCCCGTACGTCCTCTACTTCTATCCGAAGGACGACACGAGCGGCTGCACCAAGGAAGCGTGCGGCTTCCGCGACTCCTTCAAGGGTTTCGGCAAGGCCAAGGCACGGGTGATCGGCGTGAGCCCCGACTCGGAGGCGAGCCACGAGCGCTTCGCGAAGAAGTACGGCCTGCCGTTCACGCTGCTTTCCGATCCCGACAAGGAGCTCGCGAACGCGTACGGCGTGTGGGTGAAAAAGCTGAATTACGGCCGGGAATACCTGGGAATCCAGCGCAGCACGTTCCTCGTGGACGCGAACGGGAACGTCGCGCGCGCGTACCGCAACGTGCGCGTCGACGGACACGTGCCGTCCGTGCTCGAAGCCGTGCAGGCGCTCTGAGGCGCCGCTCTCCGCCGGCGCTTCAGGCCTTCGTCGGCGGCCAGGTGACGGCGGGCATCGGGAACTGCGGGCGGGCGAACAGGAAGCCCTGACCGTAGTGAACTCCGGTGTCGCGGAGCGCGTCGAACTCGCCCTGCGTCTCGATGCCCTCGGCGACGACGGTCGCGTCGAGATCGCCGCAGAGCCGCACGACGCTCGCCACCAAGCAGTGCTGGCGGCGGCTTTTGTCGATGCCGGCGATGAGCTCGCGATCGAGCTTCACGACGCGCGGCTCGAGATCGATGATGCGCTTGAGGTTCGAGTAGCCGGCGCCGAGATCGTCCACGACCAGGTGCACGCCGCCGCGCACGCGCACCTCGTGCAGCACGTGATGGCAGAGCTCGAAGTGCGTGAGCGGCACCGACTCGGTGACCTCGAGGTAAACGTCGGCGTCGTGCGAGTAGATCGGATCGTCCGGGCGGACCAGCCACGGCTCCTGCAGCTCGAGCGGGTGCACGTTCAAGAACAAGGGCAGGCCGTTCGCGAGCGGGACCGCGATCTCGCGGATCATGCGTCCGAGCCGGCCGACGCAACCCGCGCTGACGGCGCGCTCGAACAGCACGGGGGGGCTCGAAAATTCGCCGCGCGTGCAGCGGACGAGCGCCTCGTAGGCGAACAGCTCACCGTCCCGCATGCCCACGATTGGTTGAAAGACGATGCTCAGATCTTCCGGCCGAACCAGGCCCTGCAGGGCGAGAAAGGAATCGCGGCCGGTCGAGACGGCGGTGAAGGCGCGGTGGCTCATCCTCGGGGGCGGCTGGGAGCTCGGTGTATGCAAGCTAGCGTTCCTGGAAACCGGCGCGACGATACAATGATCCAGCGTATTTTCTAGCATGGCGGACGCTATTTTTCAATCCGCTCCACCCTCTCGTCGCCCATGCCGACACTTCTCTCTCGTGTTCCACCCGTTCGTGGTTCTTCGGTACTAGGATTTGAGGGTGTGGTAGCCAATCTCGAGGGTAGGCAGAGATGCGACACGGTAACTATCGGTTGAGACCCGTTTCAATGACGTTTCCGTCGGCACGGGCGGCGGCACATGAGTCGGTCGCTTTCCGCCACGCTCGACGTTCGGTTGTCTCGTGGCTCTTGCCCGTACTTCTCATTTTGGCTCTCGGCTGCAGCGAGACGGGCAAGAAGAGCGCGGAGCTTTCCGTCGGGCACGTGAAGGAGCTTGCGGCGGCGGCGCGGGAGGACGTGCGTCAGGTGCGTACCGGCCTTCCCCTGGGAGCGGCCGAGCTCTCGAAGCTCCTGCCCGCGGAGGGTGAGATCCCGGCTGCGACGGCGCGCGAAGCTCTGGAGAAAGCGCGGAGCAAGGTGGCGGACCTCCGGGTCGCCAAGTCCACGTTCTTCGCGGTGGTGCTGCCGGACGGGCTCGTCCTGAGAAACGATCGCGAACAGGACCGCATGGTCGGGAAGAATCTCTTCGACTCGTTCCCGGGCGCCCGACCGGCACTCCAGGGCGGGTACGTCGAGACTCGCGGCTCGATGCCGGAGGCCGCCGAGGTGCGCGGTCGTCCGGACGCGCAGTGGGTGGCCGCGGCGCCGGTCGGCTCGGGCCGCGCGCTCTACGCTACGGGCTGGTCGTGGTCTTCGTACGCCTATCGCCTCCAGAACGCGCTGCTGTCGAGTCTCCGGGGCACGCTCACCGAACACCAAAAAATGCCGCTCCTCTACGTTTTCGTCGCGGTGGACAAGGACGTGTACGGGGTGGCGGAGGCTCCCGACGTGAACATCGACGCCGTCAAGCAGCAGGCGGTGAACGAGAAGCTCAAGGGCAGCGAGCCGTTCTCCATCGCGCTGGAGCTCACCGGACGAAGTTTCGGTCTGGCCGCGATAGCGGTGCCGGAGCTCGGGCCGAAGGTGTCGATCGTGGTGCTGCGCAGCGAAGTGTGAGCGCGCGCGCCGGGGGTGTCAGACCTGTTGAGGACCGAGCCGGCCGTAACGATGTAGGGCGATGAAGGCCATCACGATGCCGGCGATCACGAGCCAGCGCGCGATGGCGTCGTCGGCGACGCTGAGAGCGATGCCGGCGAGGGCGAGCCCGACGCCGAGGGTGATGAGCGCTCGGGTTCGGCGCTCTTCGCGGGGCGGTCCCACTTCGCTCGGCTTCGCGGGCGTGGTCTTTTCGGGTTCGGAGTCGCTCATGGCCACTTCCTCGAATGGGCGAGCACCAGGAAGTCGCGCACGTCGCGGCGGAGCTTGAGCTCCGCGGTGACCGTGGTCTCCTGGTGCTCCTCGCCGACC
>DASXWF010001355.1:0-3574 GCA_036503835.1 Polyangiaceae bacterium
CCGCGGCTGAAGCTCACGGTGGCCCACACCGTTTCGAAAGCGTCGGTCGTGAGCTCCTGCGGCACGAGTCCGATCTTGGCCCGTGCCTTGCGATAGTCGCGCACGATGTCACACCCGTCGACCACGACGCGCCCGCTCGTCGCCGTGACGATCCCGCACACGATGCTGATGAGCGTGGTCTTGCCCGCGCCGTTCGGGCCGAGCAGCGCGAAGATCTCACCCCGTTCGATCTCGAGATCGATGCTCTTCAACGCCACGAGGCCCGACGCGTAGGTCTTGCCCAGATTCGAGATCGACAGCACGACCGCCATGCGGGCGAGCTAACACCAGAGCGGGCCGGCTTCGAGGACTTTGTGCGCGCGGGTTACTTGCGCTTCGGCGTCGTGAGCAGCCAGTTGCCGACCGCGACGGCGAGCGCGACGCTGAACGCCAGAATGCTCCAGATCGGACGAGCGAAGCCCGCCGCACGGCGGTACACGACGACTTCGAACAGCGCGATCAGCAGCGTCGCGATGCCGTAGGCCGCGGCGCTGTAGAGCACGGTGCTGCGCAGGCGCGCCACGAGCGTCAGGCTCTTCGGCGTGCTCGGCCAGATCTCGCGCAGGATGTAGCGGAGCCAGATCACGAGCGGCGACGCGAGCGCGGCCAGAACGCCGACGAAGCAGAGCACCGCTTCCGCCTGGCTCAGGTCGGAGCCGTCACCACGCGTGAAGCGCAGGAAGCTGCCCACCGCGACGGCGAGGCTCGCGAGGGTCCAGGCGAAGCCGAGCGCGCTGAACGCGATCAGCCCGGGACGCGCGACGCGCACGCTCTTCTGGGTTTGCTCCATCGATTCGCGGAGCTTCTGGCGCGAACCCCCGCTCATGACGGTGCGCGAGAGGGGCGTGGCGGTCGCGGAGCCCTCGGGCGGCGGCGCGGCGGACGGGCGGCTCAGGAGCTCCGGATCGAAGGCAGCGAGGTCGCGCTCGAGCGCCTCCATCGTGGCGTAGCGGTCGGCCGGGTCCTTCGCCATCGCGCGCTGCACGACGAGCTCGAGCGCGAGCGGGACGTCCGGATTGATCGAGGTCGGGCGGCTCGGCTCCTGCACGAGCACGGCAGTGAGGATCGCCATCGCGTCGAGACTGTCGAACGGCTTCCTGCCGGTGAGTGCCCGGTAGAGAATCGCTCCGACGGCGTAGATGTCGGCGCGTGCGTCGACCTTGTCGCCGCGCGCCTGTTCGGGCGCCATGTAGTCGGGCGTGCCCATCACCACGCCGGTCTTGGTGAGCGCCTCGCCGCCGGCGGCCGAGACCTTCGAGATGCCGAAATCGATCACCTTGACCGTGGCGGTTTCCAGGCGCGAAACGTCGCCCGTCAAGAAGACGTTCTCGGGCTTCACGTCGCGATGCACGACGCCCGTGGCGTGCGCGGCGGCGAGCGCCCGGCAGATTTGCCGCGTCACGCGCACGGCCTCGTGAACCGGCAGCTTGCCGGCGCGCTCCAGGTACTCTCCGAGCTCTTCGCCCTGGAGGAGCTCGGCCACGATGTACGGCTGGCCGTCGCTCGTGACGTTCACGTCGTGCACGCCGACCACGTTCGGGTGCGAGATGCCGCTCGCCGCTTCGGCCTCGCGCTGGAAGCGCGTCACGACCTCGGGCTGGCGCGCGAGGTCTTGATGCAAGAACTTCACCGCGAAGCGCTTGCCGGGCAGGCGCCGGTGACGCGCCTCGTAGACGCGCCCCATCCCGCCTTCGCCGAGCACGCGCGTGACCTCGTACGACCCGGCGAGCACCTGCCCGAGCAGCGGGTCGTCGCTCTCGGGCGCGTCCTCGAGCTCGACGGCGTCGCGCGGGCAGACGCGAAAGTCGGCGGGGAAGAGGCCTTGGCACTTCGGACAACGCCGCGAATTCAGCGCCACGAGGGACGCGGGAAGCACGGTCTCGGCGTGGGGTGCCGGTGCCGGGTCGGCCATCACAGGGATCGACATGGTACCATCCGCCTTCCCCGAAGTCGTCGAGCGACGCGAGACCGTCCAGCGAGGCTCGAAGCGCTACTCGCTGGCTGAAATAGGGCCGGAGGGGCCTCCGACAACGGGTTTCGACTCGCTCGGCCGGAGAGGCAGCCGGCGCCGGCCGCGCCGGTACTCACGTGGGCTCTTGCGGCCCACGCCGATCGAGATCTGCCCTTTGCAAGATCGTGCGAGTCGATCTCAGCGCCGGACCACGACGAACACTGTTGCCCCGCGACGATAGAGCAAGAGTAGCACGTTGCCCTTCGCCTTTGCGTACGAGTCCTCGAATTCGCGCACGCTCGTTACCGCCTTACGGTTCACCTCGAGCAGCACGTCGCCAGCCCTGAGCCCCGCGCGTGCAGCGGTACTGCCCTGCGCCACGCCCGTCACCACCACACCTTTCGGCACATCGTCGCCGATCCCGAACGAGCGCCGCGCCTCGGGCGTGAGCTCGCTCAACGAGAGGCCGTCAGAATTGCGGGGACCCTGCGGGCCGCCGGGCCCCCCGCTCGCGCGCGCGCCGTCCTGGGGCATCTCGCCGAGCGAAGCCGGCAACGCGATCAGCTTGCCTTCGCGGTAGAGCTCGAGCGTCACCTTGCGGTTCGCGCCCGCCGCGGCGATGGCGTTGCGGAACTGGCCCGAGCTCTCGACGTTGCGCCCGTCGACCTTCACGATCGCGTCGCCGCGCTTGAGGCCGGCCCTGGAAGCCGGCGAGCCCGGCTGGACGTCGGCGAGCAGCACGCCGCGCGTGACCGGCAGTTTCATCGTCTGAGACAGATCCTGATCGATGTCCTGGATGGACACGCCGAGCCAGCCGCGCGTGACCTTCCCGTACTGCTTGAGGCTGTCCATGATCGGCGTCGCCATGTTCGTCGGGATGGCGAAGCCGATGCCCTGGTTTCCGCCGGTGCGCGACAGGATCGCGGTGTTGATGCCGACGAGCTTGCCCTCCATGTTCACGAGCGCGCCGCCCGAGTTGCCCGGGTTGATCGCGGCGTCGGTCTGGATGAAGTCCTCGTAGTCGGCGATGCCCACGTCGGCGCGGCCCTTGGCCGAGACGATGCCCATCGTGACCGTCTGGCCCACGCCGAACGGGTTGCCGATGGCGAGCACCACGTCGCCGAGCCGCAGCTGCGACGAGTCGCCGACGACGATCGGCTTGAGGTCGCCGGGCGGGCTCTTGAGCTTGATCACCGCGACGTCGCTCTTCGGATCGGTGCCGACGACCTCGGCGTCGAATTCGCGCCGATCGTTGAGCACGACCTTGATGTTCTGCGCGTCGGAGACGACGTGGTTGTTCGTGAGGATGTAGCCGTCGCTCGACACGATCACGCCGGAGCCCATGCCCTGCTCGCGCCGCTCCCCCTGCTCCGGCACGCCGAAGAAGAACGGAAACATGCCGGGCCCGCCCTGGATGCGGCTCAGCTTCGTGAGGGAAATGCTGACGACCGACGGCACCACGCGCTCGGTGACGTCGGCGATGCTGGCGGCGCCGGAGACGCCGAGCTGCGCGAAGGCGGGGCTCGGCAGGGAGCTGAGGGGCGCCGCGCCGGTCTTCGGCGTTTCCGGTGCGACTTCACTGCG
>DASXWF010001356.1:0-18119 GCA_036503835.1 Polyangiaceae bacterium
GCGCTCGGCGCGGTCGGCTATTTCTTGCTCACGGGCGTGCCGGTGTTCGACGGCAAGTCGACGTTCGCGGTGCTCGGCGGCCACGCGCACCTGAAGCCCGTGCCGCCTTCCGAGCGGGTGGACGGCGTGCCGCCGAAGCTCGAGGCGCTGCTCCTGCGATGTCTCGAAAAGGATCCGCAACGGCGCTTCGCCAACGCGCGCGAGCTCGTGCGCGCGCTCGACGAGTGCGACGACACGCCGCTCTGGACACAGGCGCTCGCCGCGGCCTGGTGGCAGACGCGAAGGCCGTCTGCGGCTTCCCCTCACGCAACGTCGCCGTACGGTCGCACCCTCGCCATCGATCTCGACGAGCGCGCCGAGTCGCGTTGAGCGGGCGGCGAAGGCGTTCGCTCAGCGGCGCTCAGCGCTTCGCCGGCAATTCGGTCCGGCATTTCCAGCAGAGTTCGAAGTTGCCGGGATTGCTCTCGCCGCACTCCGAACACGTGACGTCGGGCGGCAAGGTCTCCGCGCGCCGCGCCTCGAACTCGTCGACGACGGCGCGCCCGCGCTCGAAGTCCTCGTCGTTCTCGATCCAGATCGCCGGCAGTGTCGCACTTTCGGGCAGCATGCCGACGAGGCCGACGAGATTTTCGTTCCTCACTTCTGCACGGATGAACACTTCCCGGAGGAGGTCGAGAATGATGTGCGCCTCGTAAAGCGTTCCCGTCGAGCAGAGCTGGCGTGCCACCTTGGACTACACTATCACCACCTACCCGCGCCGCTTCACGTCCGGCAGCTCTGCTTGACCGCCCACTCGCCGTGGTGAAACATCTCCCACGATGCTGGCGAAGTTCTTATCGGGTCGCCGGGGGGCGGTTCTTGGTCTGGGGGTCGGCTGGTTGTCCGTCAACGCTTGCTCGCTCGACCGCTTCGAGGAAGCTCCCCAGGCCGAGGCGGGCGAAGGCGCCGAACCCGGAGAGGGCGGCGACGGCGGCGGCGCGAAGGGCGGAACCGCGAACGGCAAGGGCGGCCGGAGCGGCGCCGGCAGCTCGACCGGCGGGACCAGCGACGCGGGCGCGAGCGACGGCTCCGGCGGGACGGGCGCCAGCAACGGCGGCAGCGCGAACGCCGGCAGTGCGAACGCCGGCAGCGCGAACGGCGGTAGCGCGAACAGCGGAAGCAGCGGTGACGCCGGCGCGTTCGGATCCGGCGCGTGCGCGGATTTTCTGTGCCTGAACGCGGCGAGCTGCAGCGAAGACGCCGACGGCAACGCCGTGTGCGTCTGCGTCGCCGGCTTTGCGGGCGATCACTGCGAAACGAACGAGGATGACTGCGCCGGCGCTACCTGCAACGACGGCGTGTGCATGGATCGGGTCGGCGGCTACGTGTGCGAGTGCTTCCCCGGCTTCACGGGGACGAACTGCGAGACGGTCTCGTCGAACCCGTGCGAGCCGAACCCCTGCAAGAACAGCGCGACCTGCGGGGAAAGTGACGGCTCCTACGAGTGTCACTGTCCGGCGGGTTTCGAGGGCGACGACTGCGGCACGAACATCGACGACTGCGCGTCGGATCCTTGCGAGAACGGCGGCACGTGCGGCGACGGCGTCGACGGCTTCGTCTGCGTTTGCCCGGACGGCTACGCGGGAGTGACGTGCGAAGACGAGATCGAAGGCTGCGTGCCGAATCCGTGCTTGAACGGCGGCGAATGCAAGCCCAACGGCTCCGACATCCTCTGCGACTGCCCCGAGCTCTACACCGGACGGCTCTGCGAGCGCACCCGTTACCTGGGCGTGATGGCCGCCGAAGGGCACACCTGTGCGCTACGCGGAGATCACTCGGTGTACTGCTGGGGGGACAACGACTGGGGACAGGCCGATGCGCCGCCGGTGGGGTTGGTTTCTCTCGACGGCGCGTCGCTGCACGTGTGCGGCTTGAGCGAGGACGACCTCGGCGTGTGCTGGGGCAACAACTCCTACGGGCAGGTGGAGGCTCCGTTCGACGTGACGCTGCGCGACGTGAGCGGCAGCGGCTTCGGCACGAGCTGCGGCGTCACGGCTGACGGCGAGCTCACCTGCTGGGGCTCGAACGACCACGGCGAGCTCGACTGGCCTTCGGGTTCGAACTTTCTCGAGGTGACCGTCGGTTACTACTTCGCCTGCGCGCGCAACGACGACGACCTGGTGCGCTGTTGGGGCGACAACATGTACGGACAGACCGTCACGCGCCAGGGCGAGACGTTCACCAGCATCGACGCCGGTTACTGGCACGTGTGCGGCGTGCGCAGCGACCAGACCTTGCGTTGCTGGGGCGTGAACTGGGCGGAAACACCCTCGGGCAAGTTCAAGTCGGTCTCGGCCGGCGTCGAGCACAGCTGCGCCATTCGTACCGACGACACCGTGGTCTGCTGGGGCAACGAAAGCGACGGGCGCACCGCCGCGCCGGAGGGCGCGTTCCTCGCCGTCTCCGCCGGCAACCAGCACAGCTGCGGCCTCACCGAGGACGAAGGCATCGTCTGCTGGGGGAAAGAGGACGATCCGGCGCCGTTCTGAGCAAAGCGTTGTAGTCTACGCGCCATGCACACGCTTTCCGACCTGCACGGGACACAGTGGACGGGAACTCAGGAGCTCTGGCTCGACCCGCTCGGGAACCGGGCGACCGAGTGCGCCTGTACGATTTCGGTGGAGCCCGGCGTCGTGCGCTACACGTGGAGTCACGAGGGCAAGGCGCACACCGGGAGCATCACGCTGCGCAACGACGGGGCCGATTTCATCGACACCTGGCACCAGCCCGAACCGATGCGCTGTCGCTCGATTCCCGGGGCCTGGGGGCTATTTCAGGTCGAAGGGGAGTACGGGCTGCAGCTGAACTGGCGCTGGCGTACGGGACTGTCGCTTCGCGAGCCGACGAATGAGTTGATTCTGCAGATGACCAACGTCGCTCCCTGGGGAGAAGAGGTGCGCGCGGTGCGCATGACGTGCAAGCGAGCGTAGGATGGCCTGCCTTCGATCTTACTTCGCCGGAACGGCCGGTAACCACGCGTAGGCGGCCGCGAGTGCGTCTTTCGCGCCTTCGGTGACCGGGGTGCCGTGGCCGACGACGATGCGCTCGAAGGGGAGCTCGAGCAGCCGATCGAGGCTCCGGCGCGCGGCCCCACGATCCGAAAAGGCCGTGAGACGAAGCGCCTTGCTCAGCGCGACGCGATCGTAAAATCCCATCGCACGCGTGTAGAATTTCGACCAACCGTCCGCGGGACGGCCGACGTTGTGCACGAGGTCGCCGACCAGGAGCGTCTGCGCGGGGCGATAGAAGAGCACGGTCTCTTCGAGGCGGAAGCCCTGGATCGGGACCTCGTCGATCACGCCCGCGAAGGCGGGTTCGAGGGAGCCTTCGCTGCCGCGCGCGCGATCGATGCGGAGATCGGGACGCTTCTTGGCGAGGCCCGCCGGGGCGTGCACGCGCGCGCCGGGAAATGCCGCGGCCCACTCGCCGAGCCACAGGTGGTGAAACAGGTTCGGTGAGTAGAGGTGCGCGACGGGGCCGAGCGCTTCGACCGCGGAGCGGCGCTCCGGCGTCATCGGCAACGGCGATTCGAGGAGCAGGCTTCCGTCGCCGAGGCGGAGCACCGTCATCGTGGTCGTGAGGTGCGTGCCGAGGATGCGCACGGGGCCGCTGTCGATCCATACGCCTTCCGCCACTGGGGTGAGCGCGCCGGGATTCACGATGGTGGTCGTCTTCGTACCACGCGGCGGCGGCGGTTCCCAGCGCGGGCCGAGCGCGTGAGGCCAGGCGAACGGTTACTCCACCTGCACGCAGCCGAGTCGCGTCCGGTAGTTCATGGGAAGGCCGGTCCCGGGCGTGATGCTCTGGTAAACGACGTTGTAGGTTCCGGGGACGAGCACGGTCGAGTACGAGACGTCGTTCGTGTGACCGAGGTCGACGGTGTCGTTCCCGTTTCCGTAGAGGCGGATCACGGCGTCGCCGTTCGTCATCGGCGTCCCCGCGACGGTCACGGTGCCCGCGAGCGTGACGCCCCCGGGGACTTCGAGATCGAGCGTGCGGGAAGCTGCGATTTCGAGATCGCGGAGCACGGGGGCGGCAAAGTTCGCCGGGATCGTGCCGTCGAGCACCTGGGCGCTGTAGAAACCGTCGTACGTGCCGGGGACGAACTCGGCGCGGTAGGTGGGTGACTCGAGCGTCGCCGCGATGACGGCGTCACCCGTCTCGTTGTTGAAGTAGAACGTCGCCGCCGCGTTGCCGGAGGGAGGGGCGTCGTTGACGCTGACGTTGCCCGTGAGGACGGCCATCGGAATGTCGATCGAGAAGGATCGCGTCTCGTCGAACGTCAGATTCCGCTCGAGCACGGCGAACTGATTGTCGGGCGCGCCGTCGTTGCCCGCGAGGGAATGCGCGGCATAAACGAGGTCGTACGTGCCGGGAACGATCGACGCGGCGTAGTCCCCGCTCTCCAGCCGGCCGAGCGCGACGTAGTCGTCGCCGTTGGACAGGGCGACTGACGCGCTCACTTCCGACGTGACGCCCGCGCCGTTGACGGTGATGCCTCCGGAAAGGGTCAGCATCGGCACGTCGATATCCAGGCGCCGCGTTTCGCCGATCTCGACGTTCTCGAGGAGCAACGCGTTGGAGTTGCCCGGCACGCCGGGTTCCCCGACGCCGGCGTAATAGACGTCGTAGGTTCCTGGTATGATCACCGCCGTGAAGCTCCCGGGAGGGACGAGCGGTATCATCGTGGGGAGGTCTCGCTCGTGGCGCAGGTAGAGGTACGTCACGGCGTTGGACGGCAGCGCTTCGCCGTTGATCGTCACGTCGCCGGCTACGGTGACCATGGGAATTTCGACGTCGAGTGTGCCGTCGTCGTCGATGATCACGTCCTCTCGGACGACGGAGAGCTGATTGATCGGAATTTCGAGGTCCTCAAGGGAGCCCGAGTAGGCGATGTCGTAGGTCCCCGGCACGAGCTCGATCGAGTACGTCGATCCCGTGATCGGGGTCCAGGCTAGGAAGTCGAGGGTCTGGGCGAAATACAGGTCGGTGTTAACCGACGTTGCGGAGGGATCATCGCCGAAGGCGACGCTTCCGCTCAGCACCACCATCGGAATGTCGATGTCGAGCGTGCGCGATTCCTCGACCTCCACGTCTTCGAGCAGCAGCGCGGACCCGTTGTCCGGAATCCCCTCTGCGTCGCTCCCCAACACGTAGATGTCGTAGGTATCCGGCAAAAGCTCCAGGGTGTACGCGCCGTTCTGCACTTCGCCCACATCGATCGTGTCGCCGTCGTCGTTGACGAAGCGGAGCCCCGCGGTGCCGGTCGTGACCGGCGCCGAGCCGTTGACGGTAACAGCGCCCGAAAGCGTGACGATCGGCACGTCGATGTCGTACGTTCCGGATACGCTCGGGCACGTGACGCACTCGAGGCCGAGCGGCGAGTAGCCCGGCTCGCACTCGCAGCGCGCCACCCCGAGCTGCGTGCGGCACTCGCCGTGACCCGAGCACTCCACGCCTTCACAGGCGTCCGCCGTGGTGCCCGCGGAGCCCGCGGTTCCGCCGCTCCCCCCGTTGCCGGAGGTCCCGCCGCCCGCGCTGCCGGCTTCGCCGCCGCTGTCCTCGCCGCCCTCACCGCCGACGGTGCGCGTGCCTGCTTCCGTGCCTCCAGCCGCCGCGCTCGTGCCGGCGCTGCCGCCCGAGCGCCCGCTGCTCCCACCGCTTCCCGAAGCCGCGGCCACGCCGAGCTCACCGCCCTCGCCACCCGCGTCGTCGTGATTCGAGCGGCGCCGCTGGTTCGATTCGCCGCCGCAGGCCGCGAACGCCAGCAAGAGTCCGAAGACGATCGGGTTCTTGAGCCGGGCGGAGCCGGCGGGTTCGTTCCTCGGCACGAAAATCCTCACCAGGCGCTCATCCTTGCGCCCGTTCGTTCGAGCGTCAATTTACGCCGGCCAAGTCACTCCTCGGGGTGTCCCCTGTGCGGCGGGCGTGACGACCATGAGACACTCCGGGCCTGACGCTCGTAAGTGGCTGAAACCTCTCGGGTTCGAGTTCGGTACGCGGCGTGCACCACGGGGGGAGCGCGTCTCGCGCAGTGGAAAAAAGGAGCTCGAATGATCGTTGCCGTCGCCAGGTGGTTCCGTTCGAACAAGAGCCTCACGATCTGTTTCTCCGGTGCGCTGCTCGCGGCAGCCTGCGGGGAGGGTGACGGCGCCAAGTCGTTCATCGCGCGTCCCCGGATGGAGCCGATCAGCGGCGCCGGCGGTGAGGCCGGCGTGGTCGGTGACGGCACGGGAGGGACGCGCGCGGGCACCGGCGGTAGCAGCGCGGGCAGCAGCAGTGCGGGCAACAGCGGAACGGCCAACGCGAGCGCAGGCCGCGCCGGTTCCAGCAACGTCGACGACGGCGGTGAGGGCGGTGAGGGCGGCGCCGTGGGCGAAGCAGGCGCAGCCGGCGCCGAGAGCGGCGGCGTGGGAGGCAGCTCGGCAGGCACGGGCGGAACGACGTCGGCTGGGCGAGGCGGGGAAGGTGGAGAAGGCGGGACCGAAGAACCGATCGTGGCCGCGCTGATCGGTCCGCGCGATCTGCGCGTCGTCGAGGGCATGCCCTACGCGTTCGAAGTCTTCGCGACCGTGCCGGCGCTCGGTTACGTGTGGGAGCGCTCCTCGGGAGCCGGTTTCGCGGCGGTGCCCGGCGCCAGGGGGCCGCGACTCGAAAGTGCGACCTCCGTGTTGGCCGACGACAACGCCGAGTTTCGCGCCCACGCCGAAACGGCGAGCGGCCCGCTCACGAGCCGTGTCGCTCGGCTGCGTGTCGTCCCGCTCGGATCCGCGGCGCTCGTATCGCTGGACTCCGGAGCCGCACATGCCGAGGACCACGAGAGCACGTCCTGGTCGACGGCCACGTACGCGGGGAACGCCGATCTCCGGACGGGCAGGCTCGCGGCTTCCGCCGACACGCCCGACGCGATGAACGGATCGGCGGCCTACCTATCCGTGATCTTCTACAACGACACCGACGTGGCCGTCACGCTGCCCGCGGGGAGCATCACGGCACACGTTCAGGCGAGCTACTCGGCGAATCCGGACCAGGGCGCGAACAACTCGCTCAGCTACGGGACATTGAGTGCGTACGGTCACGCCGTCGCCGCCTACACGCACCAGATCAGCACGAATCACCAGAACGGCGTGCCGATTCAGATCGTGCACGCGCTCTCGGATCGGAGCAGCTCGGGCGGTACGATCGCCGCGGCCACCGAGACCGAGACGGCCCTCGACATCGTGCTCACCCTCCCGGCTTTCGAAATCGGGGCGCGCGACGACCTCTGGCTCACCTTCGACGTGCGGGCCAACACCTACTTCAGCACCAGCAGCGTGGATTCCGCGACGCTGAGCATGGTGCTCCCGGCAGGCGTGGAGCTGAACTCGAACGCTACGGCGCCGCTCGACTGGGTCACGCAGTAGAGGGGTCCTCTGCTCGGCTGGAGCCAGAACGCAGTCTACCGCCGCTTCGGCCTCGTTCGTACGGATACGCGCGGCGAGCTCAGTCCTCGGGCGGACAGGCCGGAACGGCGTCCCTCGCGGCGTAGTCGCCGAAGGCGCCCGGCGTGAAGCCGACCGGACCGCAACTACAGAGCCAGTCTTCGAACTCCTCGTCGTAGAAGGTCTTGCACTCGGCGTAGCCGCTGCATTCGTTCACCTCTTCGATGCTCGACCCGTTGATGAGGACTTCCTCGTTTCGGCCGAGGCCGTAGCAGTCGCAGACGCCGGAAGCGGTGTCGGCGAAGCACTCCCAGCGCGAGACGCCCGGGTAGGGCGAGCGCTCGCGCTCGTCGTCGCCGCCGCCGCACGCGACCAGCGAGACGACGATGCTGCTCGCGAAGAGCCACGCGCGCGGATCCAATGCCTGGTGTAAGCCCCGAAGTTTCATGTCCTATTCACCCGTCTACAGAGAATACTTCGACTTGCCCGGAACGAGCGTGAGATCGCGCTTCGTGGCGCCGAAGCTCAGGGTGTAGTCGCCGTAGAAGCCGTCGAACGCGAGCGTGCCGTCCGCGTCCACCACGACCTCCAGCTCCGTGCTCCAGGCTTTCAGGAGCGCGTCGAAGCGGCGCCCGACGGGAGTGAGTTGACCGTTCGCGTCGAACAGCACGGACGCCGGCTCGGAGGCAGCGACGGCGCGCGCCCAGATCCCCTGAATGACGAACGTGTCCGCCTGGGGGGTCCCGAAGACCAGGCGCAGCGTCTCGTCCAGGATCGTGGCGGCGCGCTCCGCGTCCGCGGTGTTCGCGCCGACCGCAAAATCGGTGAGCGCGAGACGCAGCCCGGTGCTCGATAGATTCTGCAGCACCGCGAACGCGCGCGCGGCGCCGTGCGCCTGCGCGCCGAGCTCGGAGGCCGCGCGCCCGTCCGCATGGTATCGGATTCCGAGGCCGTCGAGCTTGCCGCCGGCGCGCACGATGGCTTCGGCGTGGCGCCGGTACCAGTTCGCATACGGATCGGAGCCCGCGGTCTGCGGGTCACGCGACCACTGGAGCAGGCCCGACTCGTTCAGGTAGAGGCGCGTGCGAGCGCCCGCGTCCTGCACGGCCCGCGCGGCACGGTTGAAGATGTCGGCGAGGCCGGCGGCGCCGTAAATCTCGTAGTAGCGCGGCCGGTGCAGGCTTTCATCGATCACGTCGAGCTCGGCGTAGCGCCCCGCGCGCGCCTTCACGGCGTACTCGATGCGCTCGCCGATCTCGGCGTCGAGCTCGGCCTTGGCCCGGGCGTCGCCGCGCTTCGCGAGCAGGAGCAGGGAAGCCTTCTTCGGGTCCGTCGAGCCGAGCCAGGCCGGCTGCTCCGCGTCTTCGAGCAGCGCATGCATGCGCAGGGAGAGGCCGTGCTGTTCGGCGAAGCCGAACGCGCGATCGGCCGGAGCGGGCGTGACCCGGTCGCGCTTCTCCTCCTGCCGGCTCCACGCGGCGGCGTCGGAGAGCACCGCGGTGTTGAAGCGTCCGAGCAGCATGCGCTGGTACTTGGCGGCGTCGCCGTCGGGGTTCGGAGGCTGCTCGGGGACGAACCGGTTGTCGGCGAAGGGGAGATCCGCGCCGAAGCGGAAGGCGTGTCGTTTGAGCTCTACGCGCACCTTCGAGCCGGGCGTCGCGCCCGCGAGGCCGACGCGCGCGCGACCACGCCGGTGGTTCTGGATGTACGTATCGGCCGCTGCCAGCGCGAATTCGTCGCGGTTTCCGCTGAGGAGCCGCCCGCCCTCCGCGCGCACGCTCACGAGCTCGAGCTGCCGGTTGGTCTCGGGCGTGTCGTTCACGAGCTCGATGCGCACGAAGTACGTGCCGGCCGCCAGCTCCAGCGTCGAGGTGTAATCGCTCGTCGCGGGCCGCACGTCGAAGGGCCAGGACAGCGCGCCGACCACGACGTTCATGTGGGGCGCCACGTTCTGATCGGCGTGACCGGCCGCGGTCACCGTCACCTGTACGGTCCCGGCCGCCGGCACTTCCAGGAAAACGCCGGCGTAGCCGTTCTCGTCGAGCACCCAGGCGTCGCCATTTTCGATTCCGGACGATCGCAACGGCAGGCTCTTGCCCGTGCGCAGATCCAGCACGCGCGGCCGCGGGTGCTCGGTGTAGACCGCCGCGACGATGGGTTTCGTCTCCAGCCGCGGAGGCGCCACCGGTTCT
The DNA here is from genome assembly GCA_036503835.1 of Polyangiaceae bacterium. GTDB lineage: Bacteria > Myxococcota_A > Polyangia > Polyangiales > Polyangiaceae > PMG-095. The sequence goes on from DASXWF010001356.1 coordinate 9,653, forward strand.
GCCGGCCTCGTGCAGGCGCCCGCGAGCACGCAGGCCACGGCGAGCAAACGAAGCGGCGGGACGGACGGCACTCGAGCGGAAGGTGTCCGATCTCGAGCGCCTTGTCGACGACGGAGCGGAACGTGCTGGAGCGGTGGTGTTCAGAGTCCGCCGAAAATTCCGCCGGGGAAAACGGCGGAGCGGCGGCGTTCCCGGAGCTAGAGTAAGAATTTCTACAATGAGACGACAGAAAGTTTCAGTAGACTAAACAATGGCCGGGGGTCAGAGTTCAGCTGGTCGCCATGGGAAAAAACCTGTTTCAGAAGGTGTGGGAGCGGCACTCGGTTCAGACGCTGTCGAACGGGTCGTCGCAGGTCTTCATCGGGCTTCACCTTTTGCACGAGGTGACGAGTCCGCAAGCGTTCGGGATGCTCCGCGATCTCGGGCTCAAGGTGATCCACCCCGAGCGCACCTTCGCGACGGTCGATCACATCGTTCCGACGGATACGCGCCTGCGCCCGTTTCGTGACGGCCTCGCCGAGGGGATGATCGTCGCGCTCGAGAAGGCGTGCGCGGAGCACGGCATCCGCTACTTCGATCTCTCCTCCGGACACCAAGGCATCGTGCACGTGATTGGTCCCGAGCTCGGGCTCACGCAGCCGGGCATGACGATCGCCTGCGGCGACTCGCACACCTCGACGCACGGCGCGTTCGGCGCGATCGCCTTCGGCATCGGCACCACCCAGGTGCGCGACGTGCTCGCGACGCAGACGCTGAGCTTGGCGCCGCTCAAGGTGCGGCGCATCGAGGTGAGCGGCAAGCTCGGCCCCGGCGTCTACGCGAAGGACGTGATCCTGCACGTGATCCGCGTGCTCGGCGTGAACGGCGGTACCGGGTACGCGTACGAGTACGCCGGCGACGCGATCGCCGCGCTCTCGATGGAAGAGCGCATGACGCTCTGCAACATGTCGATCGAGGGCGGCGCCCGCGTCGGCTACGTGAACCCCGACCAGAAGACCTTCGACTACCTGAAAGGCCGGAAATTCGCGCCGAAGGACGCGGCGTGGGAACGCGCTCTCGAGTACTGGCGGTCGGTCGCTTCCGATCCGGACGCGAGCTACGACGACGTGGTGCGCTTCGACGCGAAGGACATCGCTCCCACGGTGACGTGGGGCATCAATCCCGGTCAGGCGGTGAGCATCGAGGAGAGCGTGCCCCGCGTGGAGGACGGCAAGACGGCGTCCGAGCAGGACTCGATCCGCGAAGCGCTCGAGTACATGCAGCTCGAGGCCGGCAAGCCGATCGCGGGCGTGCCCGTGAACGTCGCGTTCATCGGCAGCTGCACGAACGGGCGGATCTCCGACTTCCGCGAGGTGGCGCGCCTGATGAAGGGCAAGAAGGTGGCCGCGGGCGTGCGCGCGCTCGCCGTGCCGGGCTCGATGGACGTCGCGCGCGCCGCGGAGGCCGAGGGCCTCGATCAGGTGTTTCGCGACGCGGGTTGGGAATGGCGTGAGCCGGGCTGCTCGATGTGCCTGGCGATGAATCCCGACCGCCTGATCGGCAGGGAGCTCTGCGCCTCGTCCTCGAACCGCAACTTCAAGGGCCGCCAGGGCAGCCCCACCGGTCGCACCGTGCTGATGAGCCCGGTGATGGTGGCGGCCGCGGCCGTCAGCGGGCGCATCGCGGACGCGCGGCAGGTCTTCAAGGCGTGAAGGCGTGAACGAAGAGGCAGGCATGGCACTCCAAAAAATCAGCAAAGTCACGGGCCGCGCGGTGTACGTGCCGGGTGACGACATCGACACCGATCGCATCATTCCGGCGCGCTTCATGAAGTGCGTCACCTTCGACGGCCTCGGTGAGTACCTGTTCCACGACGTGCGCTTCGACGAGAAGGGCGGGAAGAAGGCGCACGCGCTGAACGATTCGCGCTTCGCCGGCGCGAGCATCCTGCTCTCGAACGCCAACTTCGGCTGCGGCTCGTCGCGCGAGCACGCGCCGCAAGCCATCGCCAAGGCTGGTTTTCGCGCGGTCGTCGCCGAGAACTTCGCCGAGATCTTCTTCGGCAACTCGACGACGCTCGGCATGCCGTGCGTCTCCGTCTCGCGCGACGCCGTGCTGGCCCTCGCCGCCGCGGTCGAAGCGAAGCCCGAGACCGAGCTCGCGATCGATCTCGGCGCGCGCACCGTGACGGCCGGCGCGCTGAGCTTCCCGTTCTCGATGAAGCCCGGCGCGCTCGACGCCCTCACGAAGGGCGAGTGGGACCCGATCGGCCAGCTGCTCGACGGCGCCGAACGCACCAGGGCCGTAGCCGCGCAGCTCCCCTACCTGTCGTTCTGAAGCGCGAAAATCGCCGGGACTCCGGCTCCCCGCCCGGAGCCCCGGCTGCCGAGTCTTCGCTCGCTCACTCCGCCCGCGGGTGCGGGCTCACTCCGCCGGAACCGGGCAGTCCTGGTTCACGAGCTCGAGCTTCACGTCCGCGACCTTGTCCTCCGCGATCGCGGCGTCGACCTCGGCCCAGGCCTCGCCCGCGGTGCAGGCGCCGTCGCCGTTCTTGTCGTTGATCGCGCGGATGCGCACCTTGTCGCCCTCGACGGGCGCGGTCGCCGTGAACGTGCCGAGCGCGTCGAGCGTCTGAGTGTGAACGCTCTCCGGCGTTTCCTCGTCTGCGATGTCCATGAAGTCGAGCAGGATCTTGCCGCTCACGCCCGCGCTCGCGGCCGCGGAGACCTCGCCCGTCACCTCCACGTCGCGCGCGGAGCTGCAGCCGAGCGCGAGCGTTCCCGTGAGTCCCACCACTGCCAACACCAATTTTCTCATGATCGTTCCTCCGAATGCGGAGCTCACCGGTCCGGCGTGCTCGCGTACGAAGGGCTTCAGCAAGCGACGTGCCACGCGGACTTCCCCGATATTTCGCTGCGCCGTGGTCGTGGAGGCACACTGATAGAGTCGATGGAGCGACAGTGTCGCGGCGGCGACTCGCGAGTGCCGCGGCCGGCCCCGAGGGGTGGAGAGGCCACTTCGCCCCACACGATGCCGGGCGATTTGCCTGAAGCCGCCGCGCGGCGTGTTTTCCTGCGGCGTGCGCGGCGTCGGCGCTCTACGCTCGGGCTCCGTGCTGCGTTCGATCCGCGCGCTCATCCTGTTTTGGACGGTGTTCGGGTCCTATGGCTTCGGGTGGCCCCTGTCGCTCTTGCTCGGCAAGGAGCGGGGCGGGCGCTTCCTCAATCGCCTGCACAAGAAGAACGCGCGGCGTCTCGCGCGCGGCTTCTCCAAGCTGCGCGGCGTGTTCATCAAGATGGGGCAGGTGCTGAGCGTCACCGGCACGTTCCTGCCTCCCGCGTACGGCGAAGCGCTCGCGGAGCTTCAGGACAAGGTGCCGCCGCGCCCGTTCCCGGAGATCGAGGGGCGGCTGCGCGAGGCCTTCGGCGCCGATCCGCTCGCGCGCTTCGGCAGCTTCGACCCGGAGCCGATCGCCGCCGCCTCGCTCGCACAGGTGCACCGCGGCACGACACGCGGCGGGCTCGCGGTGGCCGTGAAGGTGCTCTACCCGCACATCGAGCGCCTGATCGCGGCTGATCTGCGCGTCTTGCGCTCGGTGATGCCCGTGATTCAGCTGCTCGCGCCGATCGGACGCGTGGAGCGCATGCTCGACCAGCTCGAGGCGATGCTGGCGCGCGAGACCGACTACTCCCACGAGCGCCAGAACATGGAGCGCATGCGGGCGGTCTTCGCCGCGCGGAGCGACGTGGTGATCCCCACGGTGATCGACGAGCTCACGAGCGGGGGTGTGCTCACGATGTCCTTCGAAGAAGGCGTGAAGATCACGGACTTCGAGGGGCAGCGCGGGCTCGGCGTCGATCCGGAGGCGGTCGGCAAGCTGCTCATCGAGTGTTACTTCGAGATGCTGCTGCGGCATCGCGTGTTCCACGCCGATCCGCACCCCGGAAATTTCCTGGTGCGCTCGGGGCCCGCGCTCGTGATCCTCGACTACGGCGCGGTCGAGGAGGTCACGCCCGCGCTCGCCGAAGGCATGAAGATGGTGGTGATGGGCGCCCTCGGCAAGAACGACGAGCTCATCCTGCGCGGCCTCGAACACATGGGGTTCGTGGCCGAGGGCGGGGATCGCGAGCTCCTGAAGAACGTGGGCGGCGAGTACCTGAAGGTGCTCTCGGGCGTGAAGATCGGCGACTTTTCACGGCTCGATCGGGAAGCGATCGAGAAGCTCTCCGGCTTTCAGCAGGTGCGCGGGCGGCTGCGCGCGGTGATGAAGAGCGTGGAATACCCCGACGGGTACTTCTACGTGGAACGCACGCTGGTGTTGCTGTTCGGACTCGCGGGGCATCTCTCGCCGCGGCAGGGCCTGCCGGGGCTGGTCTTGCCGTACGCGGCTCAGGCGTTCGCGGGGAAAAAGGCGCCCAGCTAGCCACTCGACAGACTTTGGCAGGAGCAGATCACGATCGGCGCGAGTGGCCACTTGCCACGAGACGAACCGGCGAGGCCGGCGCCAGCTGTTCCTGTGCTCGGCCCAGTCGCAGGAGCTTCACGATCGCCTCCGGACTCCACCGTGCTCGCCAAAGTCCCAGATTTCTCGCGAAAGACGCGAATTCGCGGCGGTAGACCGGGTTGGCTTCGTGTCGGGCGCGAGAACGGTGTAGGGAGGTGTCGGGTGTCCCCAGCTCTCCACGGCCATGGTACTTTTCGGAGCACGTCCGTGATTGCGCGCAGACGGGTCGATTGGCCGGTCATTCTCCAGCCGGAGGCGCCGAAGCCGGCCATGATTCAGAGCTCCGTTCAGGCGGAGCTCTCCGGGATCCTCGCCGCGTTCGACGAGCTTCTGTCCCTGGACGACAGCGACATGATCCTGCGGCGCGCGGTGGAGCTCGCGCGCGAGAAGATCGGTCTGGCGCGCGTGGGGCTGTTCCTGTTCGACGAGCGCAAGAAGGCGATGCTCGGCACCTGGGGCACCGATCTCGAAGGCCGCACGGTCGACGAGCATCACGTCATGTACGACATCGGTGACAACGATCGGGAGGTGTTTCGCCGCGCGCGCGAGGGCGTTCACTTCACGGTGATGGAAAATTGTCCGATCGTCGTGCAGCTCGAGACCGAGACGCGCGTACTCGGTCAGGGCTGGGTCGTCTGCACGCCGATCCGGTCGGCGCGCGCCGACATCGGCATGTTGTTCAACGACGCCGGGTTGAGCGGCACGCCGGTGGACGAGGCGAAGCAGGCGCGGACCGCGATCCTGTGCTCGCTCCTCGGCACGCTCCTCGACCTCACGCACAGCCAGCCGGAACGCTCGAAGTCCGGTCCGCTCGCGGCCTCGAGCCACCCCATGATCGTCCACGCGCTGCGGCTGCTCGCGAAGGATCCTTCGCTCAGCGGCAAGCACCTCGCGATGAAGCTCGGCATCAGCTTGAGCCGGCTCGCGCGCGTGTTCAAGGCGGACACGGGGCTTTCGCTGGTCGAGTACCGCAATCGCTTGCGGCTCGAGCGGTTCCAAGTGCTCGTGGACGGTGGCGGGGAGAACCTGCTGGAAGCGGCGCTCGCCGCGGGCTTCGGCAGCTACGCGCAGTTTCATCGCGTGTTCCGCGCGCTGCGCGGGGCCACGCCGCGCGAGTACCTGCGCCGGCGCGGTCAGGTCGCGAGCCAATCGTGAGGCTCAGAGGCGCGTCAGCGTACGCGCCACCACGACGAGCGTGAGCAGCGCGCCCGCGATTCGCCCGACCAGGGCGAGCGCCCGCCGAGCGGGCTTCGCGTGGCGCGGAGCGGGGCCCGTCAGGCGGCGGCCGACCAGGGCGGCCGTGCCCGCGACGGCCAGCAGAAACAGCGTGATCAGGCTGTCAGCCGAGGCGCGCGACGTCCGTGCAGCGGCGGCGACGAGCAGCACCGTCAGGAACACGAGCCCGAAGCCGGCGAGGCCGGGCGTCGCCAGACGCCGCAGCTCGAGCTCCGGCGGCGCGGGCAGGAGCGCGAGGCTCTCTCGTCCGCAGGCGAGAGCGGTGCCGGCGAAGATCGCGAGCACGGCCAGCAGCGCGAGAAATTCGGGGAATCCGGCGGCGACGACCAGATCCCCGAACGCGACGTAGGCCCAGAGCAGGGTTCCGGAGGTCACGAGGGAAGGGCCGAGCACGGGGAGCCTGCGCCGCCTCGTGAACGCGTCGCGCGCGGGCGCCGGCTGCGCGTCGTCGTGTTCGGCGACCCGCGCGGACTCCGGCGCGGAGGACGTCGGACTCTCCGGAGCAGCCTCGCTCGAAGCCGGCGCGAGTGCGGTGCCTTCGCTCACAGCAACACCTCTCCGTTCCACTGGATGTCGACGAACTTCCCGCCGGCCGGAACCTCGAGATCGCGGGTGACCACGCGAGCTCCCGCGCGATCGGAGCCGACGACGAGCGCCGCGACGCGGACCCGGGTCGGGCGCCCTGGCCCGCTGTCGGCGCTGCGCCCGAGCCGCAGCCGCACGGAGCCGTCACCGCGCTCGATGCGCAACGCCGCGAGCCCGAGAGCGCGCGCGTCGAAGTCGGGAGACTGCTCGCCCTTCTCGCCGCGCTCGCGCGTGACCCGGACCTCGACCGGATCGTCGGAGGGCGGCGCTTGCACGACGATCACGCTCGCCACGTCGGGGAGCGGCATCGCGAGCAGCCGGCGCACGAGCTCTTCTTCCACGGCCGGCGGCGGCTTGTCGTTGCGCGCGGAGGACAGGAGCACGGCGTGGGCAATCGCTGCGAGCTCGCCGGCGCGCCCGTCGTCACCGCGTCCGCCGGTCTGCGTGACGCGCTCGAGCAGGCGGCTCGCGGCGTCCAGCCGGCCCGAGGCGGCGTGCGCCAGCGCGAGCCGGAGCGTGACGCCGGCGTCGTCCGGCATCAGGCGCGCGAGGCTCTCGTAGGCGTCGACCGCCTCGTCGAACAGGCCTTCGGCGCGGAGGCGATCGCCGACGTACGCGAGCGTCCACGGATCCCCGGGCGCGCGTTCGATGAGCTCGCCGAACGCGCGCCGGCTCTCCGCCTCGAGCCCGAGCCGGCGCAGCGCGGAGGCGCCTTGTGCGAGCAGCCCCGCGTCCGTGAAGGGATCGGCGCGGAGTTCTTCGATCTCGTGCACCAGCGCTTCGCGCTCGCCGACCGCCTCGAGCAGCGCGAGCAGGCGGCGCCGTGCGTACGGGCTGTGCGGAGCGAGCAGCAAGAATTTTCGCACGACCTCGAGCCGCGCTGCGTCGCTCGTGGCCTTCGCGTAGGCCTTCGCGAGCTCGGCGTCGATCACGGGCTCGCTCGCGTTCATGAACTGCACGAGCGCCTCGAGCTCGGCGAAGCTCTTCACGCGCCGGAACGCTTCCTTGCGCACGAAGGCCGCGGCGTCCGTCTCTCCGAGCGCGGCGAGCTGGTTCGCCTGCTCGAGGGCCGCGGCGCTCTGAGTTCGCTCCAGGATCAGGAGCAGGAACTCGCGCCGGTCGAGCCAGGTCGCGAGCTCGCAGCTCTGGGCTGCGCGCTGGTAATCCTCGGCAGAAAGCCAGCCGCGGCCGCGCCAGACGCTCTTCTTGATGGGCAGCGAAAGCCGCGCGGTCGCGCTGCACTTGGTGCGCTTCGTGCTTCGACCCTCGGGCAAGGAGAGCAGGTGCTCGACGTTGACGGTCGCGCCGGCCGCGAAGAAGGGCAGCGCCTGAACCACGCCCTTCACGCAGCGCTCCAGCACCGGATCGCCGCCGGGCGTGTCGCGCAGGGTGATCGCGACGTTCGTCGCCTGACCCCCGGCGTTCACGCTGATCGAGATGCCGAACGCTCGCGCCACTTCGGGCCGGACCGCGGCGCGGGCGTCGCGGCAGGCGCGCACGCGGCTCGCCGCCTGGTCGAGCGTGCGGCGGATGGCCGCCTCGGCCGCTTCGATCAGCGAGACACCGCCGCCGAACGAGCGCGGCGGCTCGAGCAGCAGCGAGCCCGAGAGCACGGAGCGATCGACGTACGCCGCGAACGGCGCGTCGCTCGCGGGCGACAGCGCCTGGATGCGCGAGGCGAACGCCGTCGACACGGGGGCCGAGCCGACGGGAACGTCGAAGAAGAAGCTCGTCCACGGGGTCAAGAGCTTCCACTGCGCGGCCAGGGCGATGCCGGGCTCGACGCCGTCGCCACGCGCCGCGAGCTCTTCGATGCGGGCCTTCACCCAGCGCTGCGGCAGCTCGGCGCCGGGCGGAGTCGGGACGAGCTTCAGCGCTCGCGACTCGCTCACGAGCTTCTCGCCGTCGCGGAAGCGAAAGCCGATCCTGGCCGGCAGCTTGCCGCGCAGCCGGCCGATGACGCTCACCGTGCCGCCGGCGTGGGACGCGCGCGCTTCGCGTGGATAGACGCGATCGATGCTCGAGCCGAGGTCGAGCTCCACGTCGCGCAAGGTGGGTTCGAGCGCGTCGGCGAGCAGCGCCGCTCCCGCGCGAGCCGCGCCGGCGCGGTCCGCCACTTCGTACACGGAGCCCGCTCCCGCCACGAGCCGCGCGAGCAGCCAG
>DASXWF010001357.1:0-12992 GCA_036503835.1 Polyangiaceae bacterium
GAAGACCCCGAGCTCGGCGGACCCTGCGTCGATGACCTCCAGTGCGACGACGAGATCGACTGCACCGAGGATCACTGCGACCTCGAGCTGGCCCGCTGCCGGCACGTTCCGTCCGATGCGGTTTGCGACGACGGGGTTTACTGCAACGGTGTCGAGGAGTGCACTCGGCTGTTCGGTTGCCGCGCCGGGGAGGTCGTCTCGTGCACCGACCTCATCACCTGCAGCATCGACACCTGCATCGAAGAGACGCAGAGCTGCACGCACGAGTTTCGCGACGCGGACGGCGACGGCGACCCGACCTTCGATTGTACCGGGGGTGACTGCGACGACAACGACCCCTACATTTCGAGCGAGACCTCGGAGCGCTGCGGCAACCAGCGCGACGACGACTGTGACGGCGAGGTCGACGAGTCGGAGTGCGTCAGGCCGATGCACGATCGCTGCAGCGACGCGCTCGAGGTCGACACGACGGGCACGTACGAGGTGTCGTTGCAGGGCACCGCGCTCGACTACGCGGTCTCGTGCGAAAAAGACGTCGGGGAGGGACCGTTCCGCGATCTGGTGATCGCGGTGGTGGTGCCGGAAGGCGAGACGCGCGACGTGTCGGTCGTGGCGATGGTCCCGAGACAGGTCACCGATCCCGCGGACGGTAAGTCCGTGCCCGTCGACCTGGTGCTGGCCGCCAGTGAACAGTGCGGCAGCGCCGCCGAAGAAAGCGCGTGCGTGGTCGGCGTGGATCCGGAGGACGACGACGTGGAGGCTCGGGTGGCGCGCCTGTACCTCCACGGCCTTTCCGAGGGGGCCCATACGGTCTACCTCGCCGCGACCGCGGAGGTAGGCGCGATCGTCTGGGTCGATTTCCGCGATCCGACGGCGGCGCCGGAGAACGAGACCTGTGCGACCGCCGCGCCGCTCGAGCCGGATCAGCCGGTGCGAGCCGTCCTTTCGGACGTCACGAAGGACATCGAGAGCGACTGTCCCGAGGTGACGGGCGATCTCGTGTATCGGTTCGAGCTCACAGAGGCGAGTGACGTCCGCATCAGCGCGGTCTCGCTGGACGGCTACGGCACGCCCGTGGTCTCGCTGCGGAGCGAAGCGTGCGCGGAGATCGACTCCGAGCTCACCTGTCGCACGGGCAGCCCGCGCGAGCTCTTCGCGCGGGCGCTGCCGGCCGGCTCCTACCGCGTGGGCCTCGCCGGCACCGGTCCCACCGAGGCCGAGATCGCGCTCTCGCTCTCGCCGCCCACGGAAGCGCTGCCGGGCGAGGGTTGCGAGGGAGCCCCGGTGCTCGAGTTTGGTGAGACCGAGCAGGTGACGCTGTCGGATCGGCCGGATGCGGTGCAGATTGGCTGCGTGGTCGGCGCCCCGGACGCGTCCTTCTCGCTCGAGCTCGAAGAGCTCTCGGACGTGCTGCTCCTCGAGCGCTCCTCGAGCGACTCGCAGACCGGCGTGCTGCTCGCGACCGGCTCCTGCGCGGCGCCCGAGGACCAGCTCTCCTGCAACGTGGGAGGCGGCGTTCGGGCGGTCGCGCGCGGGGTCGGTCCGGGCACGCTCCGGGCCGTCGTCGAGAACGGGGAAGGCAAGCCGGTCAGCGTCGCGGCATTCCAGCGGCCCGCGCAAAGTCCCGTGTTCGTGCCGCGCGCCGACGAGTGCGAGGACGCCCTGCGCATCCCGGAGGCGGGCGGCCGTTTCGAGGGCACGACGCGCAACGCATTTGCGGACTACGATGCGAGCTGTGACTATGGCGGCGCCGCACCCGGCGGAGCCAATGATCAGATGCTGAAGCTCGTGCTCGACCAACCCCGGCGCATGGTCTTCGACATGGCGGAGAGCTCGTACGACACGCTGCTCGTGGTGCGTGACGCTTCGGACGGTTGCCCGGGCTCGGAGGTCGCGGGCGCGTGCGCTTCCGGGTACGTGAGCGGGCGGAGCTTTCTCGACATCGACCTCGCAGCCGGCGAGTACTGGGTGCAGATCGACGGCTACGACGGCGAGAGCGGGCGCTGGGTGCTCGAGGTGTTCGGCAGCGAGCTTCGCTGAGGACTCTGCATGACGTCACAGGGTCCGATGTCACTGAGCGGTCGCTGGTTCGAGTCGGAGGTGCAGCCGGGGGTGCGCTACTGTCTCGAGCGGCACGTCGGCGAAGGCGGCATGGGGCGCGCGTACCTGGCGCGCCGGGAATCGCCCGACGGGACGGCGCCGGTCGTGGTCAAGGTCGTGCATCCGAGCGTGGGCGACGGGGCGATTTCTCCCGAGCTCGTGGCGCAGAAGGAGGCGGTCGCGCTCGGACGCCTGAACGAACGCGTGCCGCCGTGTCCGTTCGTGGTGCGCTTCATCGACACCGGCAACGCCGCGATTTTCGGCAACAAAGTCTCGCCCTGGATCGCCATCGAATACGTGCACGGCGGCGTCGAGGGCACGACCCTCGAAGATCGCGTGACGTACTCGATCCACAAGACGCGCTACGCCTTCGAGCCCACGCGCGCGGCGCACGCGATTCGCTGCCTCTCGGCCGGGCTTTCGGCGATTCACGGGGTCGGCGTCGTGCATCGCGACCTCACTCCGGGCAACGTGCTCTGCTGTGGCTTCGGTGAGACCGAGATCTTCAAGATCTCGGACTTCGGCCTGGCACGGCCCGAGGGGCTCGGCCGAACGTTCGCGGGGCTGGGCGTCGGAACCGTGGGCTACGCGGCGCCCGAGCAAGCGCTCGACAGCGGCATGCCCATCGGCCCCGAGACCGACGTGTTCGCCTTCGCCTGCATCGTCTACTACGTGCTCACCGGTGAGCACTACTTCGGGGAGGACTCGCCGCTTTCGGCGTACGAGGCGATGAAGCGTGAGGAGCGAGCGAGCTTGCTCGCGAGCGAGGCGTTGAGCCCGGAGCTCGGAGAGCGCCCCGACGCTTGCCGGGCCATCGACGCCGCGCTCGGGCGCGCCACGAGCTTCGATCGCACGCGGCGCCCGCGCACCGCGGAGGAGTTCGCGCAAACCGTCCTGCCCTGGCTCGGCGAGGTGCCCTCCGGGCCCCGCTCGAGCCGGCGCTTGATGGGCTCGCTCGTGGGCCTGCCGCCGACCCAGGATCTCGCCGGCTGGAGCTGGATCGTGCGGCACAAGCCGCGGGACGACATGGTGGTGCAGAGCGCGGCGTGGGACACCGACGGCCACTGCTTCGCCTTCACGCCGAGCGGTCCGCTGTTCTGGAACGGGCACGCCTGGGCGGGCGCGCGCGGGGTGCTCGCCGAGCTTCCGCGCGGCATGAGCTTCGCGCGCCGCTGTGAGGCGGGCGGATGGCTCGTCGGCGGCTCGGGCGGCACGCTCGCCGTGTTCGGCACGGAGGGCGTGCGCGACATCGTCCACGCGCCGCACTCGGACGTGGAGTTCCTGGACGGGAGCGGGCAGCTGGACGATCTCGTGACGGCGGTCGGTCGCCGGCCGGGCGCGCCGCTCTCGCTCTACGCGATGTCGGGGCGGCGCTGGTTGAAGCCCCTGCCGCTCGAGGGCGTCGCGAACGTCTCCGCGCTCGTGCGCTTCGACGATTCCCGCTACGTCATTGCCGGCCGGAGGGCGGAGGGCGGCGGAGGGTTTGCCGCGATCTACTCGCCGATGGAGTGGGAGACGCGCCCGCTGCCGATTCCCGCGGTACGAGCCCTGGTGAACGGCGCCGGCAACCCCGATCGCGAGCTGGCGCTCGTGGTCGGCAGTGACGGTCTTACGCTGCGCATCGACGCCCAGGGCGCGACGGCGACGCGCGCCCACGGGCAGCCGGATCTCAGCGCCTGCGCGCTCGACATCCTGGATCGCGAATGGGTCGCGAGCCTCGGTACGCTCTGGACCCGGGCACCGGATCTGGGGGAGACCTGGCGGCCGGCCTGGTCGGACCTGAGCTGGGGCGCGCCTTTCGTGAGTCTGATGGCCGATTCGGGACAGGTGGTGGCGATGACCGTCGACGGCGGTATCGTCGAGGGACGTTCGGTCCGGCACTGATGTTGGCGCGGGTCTTCGCCGTCAGTTTGAACACCTATCGTGAAGCGGTGCGCGCGCGCATTCTGCACGGCCTGTTCGCGCTCGCGCTCGCCACCGCCGGCTATGCGCTGGTCGTCGGCGCCTACGCGAGCCGCAGCCGCATGCGTGTCGTGAGCGACCTCGGCGCGGCGTCGATCTCGCTCTACGCGGTCATCGTCGCGATCGTGCTCGGCGCCACGTCGCTCTACCGCGAGCTCGAGCTCAAGACGATCTTTCCGATCCTCGCGCGGCCGCTGCGGCGCTCCGAATACCTGGCCGGCAAGCTCGCCGGCACGGTGCTCACGCTCGCCGTGTTCATCGCGGCCAACTCGGGCGCGCTGCTGCTCGCGCTCGCGCTGCTTTCCGGAAGGTCGCCCCTGCTGGTAGGAGGGCTGCTCGCCGGCTTCGTCACGCTCGCGGGGGTCCTGGCCTGGCGTCTGCCTCGCTGGCGTACCTACTTGCCGATCCTGCTTTCGATCGGCCTGTGCGTGGCGGGCTTCGCGCTCTCGGGCGGCGCGTCCGACGACCGCCGCGTGATCGCGGGCTCGGCGCTGCTCACGCTCTGCGAGGTCGTGGTGATCGCGTCGATCGCGACGTTGTTCTCCTCGTTTTCCTCCCCGTTCCTCACGGCGGTGTTCACGCTCGCGGTGTTCGTGGTGGGCCGCTCGGCGGATTCGCTCGCGAAGCTTCCGAAGCGCGTCTTCGGCGAAGCGATTCACGAAATCGGAGTGTGGCTCGGCAAGATCGTGCCGAACCTGATGCTGTACGTGCCGCCGCGGCCGCTGCTCACCGGCGAAGCGGCGGGTTCGGATCTCCCGCGCTACCTGCTCCTCGCGTTCGGGCACGCCGCGGCGTGGTCGCTCGTGCTCCTCGCCGTGGCGAGCGTCGTGTTCAAGCGCCGGGACTTCCTGTGAGGTGGGTACGGCGCTCGTCGATCGGGCTCACGGTGGTCGTCGTCGCGCTCGGGGTCATGACCTACCGCGTGGTGAGCGACGGGACGGCCGCGCTCGAGCAGAGCGACGCGGCGTTTCATCGCGGAGATCTGCCGAACACGGTGCTGTACGCGCGCCGCGCCGCCATCGCGTACGCGCCGGGCGCTCCGCACACGCGTGCCGCGCTCGCGCGGCTGCGCGCCGTGGCGACCGGTTCGGAAGGGGTGGGGGACACGCAATCGGCGCGCCTGGCCTGGGGCGCGATTCGTTCGGCGGCGATCGAAACGCGGCACGTCACCTTGCCGTACGCCGGAGAGCTCGAGGAGGCGAACCGGGCGCTCGCGCGCCTCGCCGTGGCGCCCGGTCTCACCGATCCGGACGCGCGCGCCCAGGCCGAACGCCGGGCGCGCGCGGCCTTCTCCGGCCCGCCGGGGCCGGCGCCCGCCAGCGCGGCGCTGCTCTTCACGGGATTCGGCATCATGGCGGCCGGACTGTTGCTCGTCGCCCTGCGCGGCATCACCCGCCAGGGCAGGCTCGTCCCGCGCGAGCTCGCGCTTTCGCTAGGCGTCCTGGCGATCGGCGCAGCTTGTTGGACCTGGGCGCTGTATCGGGCGTAAAACCTGCTGAATGAGAGCTGGCTCGCGCCCCGCCGCCCGACCCGCCGCGCCCGCGGGGGTGACGCCCGCGGCGGGCGCGGCGGACGATCCGCTCGCGCGCCACCTCGAGCGCTTCCGCGAGCACCTCGCGAGCGAGCGCCGCGCGTCGCGGCACACGGTGCTGGCGTACACCGGCGATCTCGAAAAGCTCGCGGAGTTCACGCGCGAGCGGCTGCGCGGTCCCGCGCGCGTCGACGACATCGACAAGCTGCTCCTGCGCTCCTGGCTCGCCGAGCTTTCGAGGAGCGTCACGCCGACGACGCTCTCGCGCAAACTCGCGAGCGTGCGCGCTTTCTTCGGGTGGCTCGAGCGCGAGACGATCGTGCGCAAGAATCCGGCGGCGCTCTTGTCGAGCCCGAAGCTCCGGCGCAAGCTGCCGAAGTTCCTGAGCGCCGACGCGGCCGGCGAGGTGATGGCGGCTCCGCTCGAGGCGCCGCTCAGCGCGCCGGAACGCGCGCGCGACAGCGCGTTGCTCGAGGTCCTGTACGGTTCGGGCCTGCGCGTGAGCGAGCTCGTCGGGCTCGATCTCGAGCACATCGCGCTCGAGCGCGAGGAGCTCCGCGTGCTCGGCAAGGGCAACAAGGAGCGGCTCGTGCCGATCGGGACGAAGGCTCGAATCGCGATCGAGCGTTACCTCGAGCAGCGGCCCCAGCTCCGTCACGAGCGCACCGGCGTCCAGGATCCGCACGCGCTGTTTCTCGGGCGCCGCGGGACGCGGCTCGGGGTCCGGCGCGTGCAGACGCTCGTGCAGCGCTACGGCGGCCTCGGCACGGGGCGAGCCGATCTCCACCCGCACGCGCTCCGCCACTCGTGCGCCACGCATCTGCTCGAGGGCGGTGCCGATCTGCGCGCGATCCAGGAGCTGCTCGGCCATTCGAGCCTCTCCACGACCCAGCGCTATACCCACGTCTCGCTCGATCAATTGCTGGCGGTTTACGACCGCGCCCATCCGCTCGCCCGCGCTCCGCGGGGCGCCGGCTCGAGCAAGGCCGAGGACGGCTCGAAGCGCAGCCGATGAGTGACGCGAAGCACGAAGCGCGGGACGACGCGCCCGGCGACGAAGCGGTCCCGAGCGCGGGATTCCTCGTCCGTCTCAGCGCCGCGCTTCCGGGCGCCGCGCTGGCCGGGCTCTTGGCGGCCTTCGCGGACGCCGCTTACGCGAGCGGCGGGGTGCCGTCGCTGCGGCTGTTCACGGCGGAGCTCGGGCTCGTCGCGCCACTTTCGCTCGTCCTCGGAGCTTTCGCGAGCGTGGCCGCGTTCGCGTTGTTGCCGCCGGAGTGGCCGCGGCTCGGAGCTCGTTTCGAACGGCTCGCTCGCCGGCCCGCGCAGGTGCGCCGCGAGCTGTCGCTGCGGATCGCCTTCGTGACCCTGGCCGCGCTCCTCGGTCTGGTGCTCGTGACGAGGGTTGCGCTGCGCTTGCTCGCGAACACCGATCCTGCGCCCGGGTCCGGAGCCGTGCTGGCGCTGGCAACCGTCCTGGTGGCCGCGCTGGTGGTGGCGATCGGATTCGGTGGAGCGGCGCTCGCCAGTCGAGCCGGCGCGCGCTCGCTTCCGGGGCCGCTCGCGACGGGGGTGGTTTCGCTGCTGGCCGCCGCGCTCGCCTTCGGTCTGGCGATCGGGACGGGCGCGACGAGCGGCGCGGGCGGTCCCCTCGACGTGTTCGGCGTCTTTCGGCGCCAGGAGCTCGATCTGCGCGCTCCGGGGCTGCTGCTCTGCCTGCTGCTCGGCGCGCTGATCGTCCCGCCCGTCCGGCGGCGTGCGCTGGCCCTCGGCCTGGTGCTCTCGGCGTTCCTGCCGCTCTCGGCCGTTCCATACGCGGCCGGTTCCGGCTTCGATCGCCAGACCGCCCTCGCGGTCGAGCGCCGCGCGCCCCTCGGCAAGCTGCTGCTCGGCCAGGCCCGGAAGCTCGCCGACCGCGATCGCGACGGTGCTTCCGCGCTCTTCGGCGGCGGCGACTGCGCGGAGGGGAATCCGGGCGTCGGCCCGGACGTGGAGGACGTTCCGGGCAACGGCGTGGACGAGGACTGCTCGGGCGCCGACGCGGCCCGCATCGTTCCGCAGGCTCCCGCCGCCCCCCGTCCCGTCGAGGCGAGCGACTTCATCCGCAAGCACGTGCCCGCGCAGCCGAACGTGATCCTGATCACGATCGACGCGACGCGAGCCGAGCTCGGTTACATGGGCTACCCGAGGAAGATCTCTCCGAACCTGGACGCCTTCGCGCAGAGGAGCGCGATCTTCGAGAACGCGTACTCGCTCGCCTCGTACACGAGCAAGAGCCTCGGGCCGATGCTGATCGGTCGCTACGGCTCGGAGACCCACCGCGGGTTCTTGCACTTCAACCGCTTCACGAAGGACGATCTATTCCTGTCGGAACGCCTGCAGCGCGCGGGCATTCGCACGCTGAGCGTGCAGGGGCACTGGTACTTCTTCAAGAACTACGGGTTCGAACGCGGCTACGACGTGATCGATACGCAGGCCACCCCCGCCGATCAGCCGATCGAGGGCGACAAGAGCTCGAACGGCGATCTCCTGAGCGATCGCATCATCGCGGCGCTCGAGCGGCCGGAGCTCGAGCAGCAGCGCTTCTTCCTGTGGTCGCACTACATCGATCCGCACGCCGAGTACGTGCCGCACGAGGGCTTCGACTTCGGCCACCGCGGGCGCGAGCGCTACGACGGCGAGATCGCGTTCGTGGATCACCACCTCGGGCGCGTGTTCGCGGCGCTCGAGAAGCGGCCGTTCGCCTCGCGCACCGTCGTGATCATCACGAGCGACCACGGGGAGGCGTTCGGTGAGCACGCGCTCTATCGTCATGGTTTCGAGCTCTGGGAGGAGCTCGTGCGCGTGCCGCTCATCGTGCACGTCCCCGGCGCGGCGCCCGTGCGGATTCCGGCGCGCCGCAGCGCGATCGACGTGACGCCGACCGTGCTCGACATTTTCGGCATCACCCCGCCCGAGGCAGGCGCCAAGGACGCGCTGCGCGGCGAGTCGCTACTCCCCGACGTGCTCGCTCCGCCGGGCCACACCCCGCGCGGCCGCGTCGTCTACATCGACATGCCCGCCGGCCCTTACAACGACGAGCGCCAGGCCTACATCGAGGACGACAAGAAGCTCATCACGAGCGGTGGCCGCCCGCTCGGCCTCTTCGACCTCGCCAGCGATCCGGGCGAGAAGCGCGACCTGGCGGACGATCCGAAGATCGCCCGGCCGCTGCTCGAAAAGACCCGGGCCTTCCGGCGGGCGCTCGACGAGGTCGTCGAACGTCCGAAGTGACGGCTACTCCTTTTGCAGACGAGCTTTGAACTCGTCGCTCTGCGCGAGCAACCCGGGGAGGCCGCCCGTGTGCAGGAAGAGCACGCGTGCCGGTTTCGGCGAGAGCCGGCTCAGCCCGAAGAGCGCCTTGCCCGTGTAGACCGGGTCCAAAAGCAGCCCCGTTTTTCTCGCGACCTCGACGAAGAAGTCGAGCTGCTCTTCGCTCGCGAGGCCGTAGGCCGGCCCCTTCCACGCATCGTGCACGACCGGGCGCACGCGCCGGTCGAGGGCTGGAACGAGCTCCGCCGCCTCGTTCGTGATGCGCGCGACGACGGCGTCGAAGTAGGCCCGATCGTCGCAGACGGCGAACGCCAGCGTCTCTTTCGCGACGCCGTGGAGCGCCGAGCCGAGCGCGACGCCCGCCGCGGTGCCGCCGGAACCGCAAGCGTGCGCGACCGCGTCGAACGGCGCCGGACCTCCGGCGAGCCCGGCGTCGAGCTGGCGCCGGACCTCGAGCATCGCGTCGACGTAGCCGAGCGAGCCGAGGCCGTTCGAGCCGCCTTCGGGGATCACGTACGGCACCTCGCCCTGCTTTTCGAGCTCTTGCGCCGCCGCCGCGAGCAGCGCGTCGCGCTCGCGGTACTGCTCGGGCGTGATGAAGCGTACCTCCGCTCCGACCAGGCGATCGAGCAGGAGATTGCCGACGAGAGGGGGCGGGCGCTCCGGATCCCGCGTGCGCAACAGCAAGACCGAGCGCAGTCCGAGCTCGGCGCACAGGATCGCGGTCGCGCGCGCGTGGTTCGACTGCTGCCCGCCGCAGGTGAGCACCACGCTGGCGCGCCGGGCGAGCGCATCGGCGAGCAGGTACTCGAGCTTCCTGATCTTGTTGCCCGAGGCGCCGCTGGCCGTGAAATCGTCGCGCTTCACCCAGACGCGCGTGCCCAACAATCGGTCCAGGGCGTCGCTTCTGAAGAGCGGCGTGGGAAGGTGGGCGAGCGCGAGCTTCTCCGGCATCGGTTCGAGCTTAGTTGCGGGCCTGGTTCAGAGTCGAGAGCTGATCTCGGCCGCCATGGCGCCGAGCAATGCCTCGCCCGACGAGAGGCCCGCTTCGCGCACGACGCGCGGCATCCCGTACACGACGCAGGAACCCTCGGCCTCCGTGAGCACCTGACCCCCCGCCGCGACGAGCGCGCGGGCCCCCTTCAAGCCGTCGTCGCCCATGCCGGTCAGGACGACGCCCAGAGCCCTCGAGCCCAGGCTGCGTGCGGCGCTCTCGAAGAGGACGTCGACGGACGGCCGGTGCACGGACGCTCTGGGTTCGAGATCGAGGTGCACCCGATCCCGACCGCCGTGACTGACGATGTACAGGTGCATGCCCGCGAGCCCCACCACCGCCAAGCCGGGACGCAGCTCGAGACCCTGGCTGGCCTCGACCACGTCGATCGCCGATTCGGAGTCGAGACGCTCCGCCAGTGCCTGAGTGTAGCCGGGCGGAATGTGGAGCACGATCGCGATCGGTGCCGGAAAGTCGGCCGGAAGCGCGGTGATCAGGCGCGTGAGGGCTTGCGGACCGCCCGTCGAAGTACCGATCAAGACGACGCGGTCGGAGCGCCGGCCTTCCGAGCGCGCCGGCAGCGGCTGCACGGTGCCGAGCTCCACGTGCCGAGCGCTCTGTCCTGCCGCGACCACCTTCGCCACGAGCTCTGCGGCGACGTCGCGCAACAGATCGATGGCGAGCGCGGTCGGCTTGTGGACGAGCTCGAACGCACCCGCCGCGAGCGCCGCAATGGCGAGCTCGCTGTCGCCGCCGGCCATGCTCACGATGACGACGCGCCGGCGCTGAGCCGGGTCGAGCGCCTTCAGGACGCCGAGCCCGTCGAGGTTCGGCATCACGAGATCGAGCGTGATCACGTCCGGCTTGAGCTGGTCGATCTTCTCGAGGGCGTCGATGCCGTCGGAAGCCGTGGCGACGACCTCGATCGCGGCGCTCGTCGCCAGGCTCTCGCGCAGCACCTTGCGGGCGAACGCGGAATCGTCGACGACGAGAACTCGGATCGGCTTCACGCGACCGCTTTTCGGTAGAGAAATGAGCCGGCGCGTTCCTCGCACACGAACGCCGTATCGAAGCGGAGCAGTGACTCGGAGGCGCCGACGATCAGGATCCCGTTCGGATGGATGGCGTTGCCGAGCTGCGCAATCACCGTTTCGACGGTAGCGTCCTTGAAGTAGATGAGCACGTTGCGGCAGAGGATGATTTCGAACTGTCCGAGCTCGGCTACCTCCTCCGGGGACACGAGATTGACGCGCCGAAAATCCACGGATTTCGCGATGCGCGGCACGATCTGCATCCCGCCTTCGCACGGGACGAACCAGCGTTCTGCCGCCGCCGGCGTGAGAGCTCGCAGCGAACGCCGAAAGTACCGGCCTTCCTTCGCGTGGGCCAGCGCCCGCGCGCTGATGTCGCTCGCGACCAGGGTCACCCTTTCGAGCAAGCCTTGTCCGTCCAGCAGCATGGCGAGCGTCAGCGGCTCCTCGCCGGTCGCGCTGGCCGCGCACCAGATCCGCGGCCGTGTGCCGCGCGCGATGAGCTCCGGAACGAACGTCTGCGCTACGAGCTCCAGGGCGGGAAGTTCCCGAAAGAAATAGGTCTCATTGACGACGAGCGCCTCGACGAGCCGGGCGAATTCGGCTTCGGAGCCGGGGTCGTAGCGCAGAAAATAGTAGTAATCGAGGAGCGAATCGAGCCCGCGTTCCACGACGCGAGGCGCGAGCTTGTCGGCCAGGAGCGCGCGGTCGTCGATGCCGTAGTGAAGGCCCGTGCGCTCCTCGATGAGCGCACTCAGAATGGTGAAGACCGGGGGAGAAAGCTCGAAGCCCGTCATGTGTGCAGCGCGGCCGCACAGATTCTGCGCACCTCGGCGTCCGGATCCTTGAGTGCGGCTCGTTCGAGCGCGGGCACACTCTCCTGATCTTGGAGGGCCAGGAGCGCGGAGGCCGAAGCACGGCGCGCGGCGTCGTTCTTCGAATTCAGCGCCTGGCGGATGGCCTCCCGCGCTTCCGGGGATCCCATGCGTGCGAGGCTGCCCATGAGCGCGCCCGCCGTGACGTCGTCAGCGGAGGCGAGGGCGTCCGAAAGCGCTTCGGCTCGTCCAGGCGCCGGGCTGCCGAGCGCGTCGATCAGGGCCTGTTGTTGTGGCTTCTTCTGCAGGAGCCCGATCAGCTCCGTCGTGGCGGCATGATCGGCGCGCGCTGCCAGGAAGCCCGTCGCCGCGACGCGCATCCCTTCGTCCCGGTCCTCGACCGCGCGCGCGATGGCGGAGACACATTCCGGCAGGCCGAGCTCCGCGAGCGCCGCGAGCGCGACCAGCCGTGTCGCGACCTCCTCGGAGGTGACCGCCGCCAAAAGCCGCGGCAGGGCTTCGGGTCGCTTGGAGAGGCCGAGCGCGACCAGCGCCGCGCGGCGCAAATCGGGGTCTTCCGAAGCGACGGCCGCGCTCAAAACCTCGAAGGCGTTCGGACCGCGTAGATGCGCGAGCGCTTCCACGGCGGCGACGCGTACCTGGCCCGAGCCGTCGTTCAAGCGCGCCGCGAGCAGCTCGGTGGCGCCGTCGTCACCGAGCTTTCCGAGCGCTTGGCACGCGTAGTAGCGCACCCAGGGACTTTCGTCCTCGAGCGCGGCATGGAGCCCTGAAAGGACGCGGGCTTCCGGCGGCGAGATCTGCCCTAGCGCGCGGATGGCCGACGTGCGAGTGCGGACGGCTTCGTGCCGCGCCGCCTCGATCAGGAGTTCGACGGCTCGTGGCCGTTCGAACAGGGGGAGTCCGGAGATGGCGGCGTCACGCACCCGCTCGTTGGGATCCGCGATCGCCGTGGCCAGCACGTCGAAACCCTCCGCGTACGCGAAGTAGCCGATGATGCGCAAGGCGGCGCAGCGCACGCGTTCGTTGCTGCTCGAGCTCGCCTGCAACGCGAGATCGCGGGTCTCGTTGCTGCCGAGCGATTGAATGGCGCCGAGCGCCGCCTGGGCGACGCGGCCGTCCCCGTCGTCGAGCAAAGCGAAGAGCGCGGGGGCGACCGTCGTATCGGAAAGCTTGGCGAGCGCGTCGCAAGCCAGCGCGCGCACGGTGGCGTCCTCGTCCTCGAGACACGC